>NZ_JBHWUI010000021.1:0-53016 GCF_042737525.1 Kitasatospora sp. NPDC059973
GCCCCGCCCCGCGCCGCCCAGCGTCAGCGCCGCCCCCGCTACCGCGCCGCCCGGCGCACCCGGCCGCGCCCGGCGGCCAGCACCGCCCCGGCCGTCACCAGCAGGGCGGCGGCCGGCACCACGTCACCGATCCGGTCGTACCAGGTCAGCGTCGACGGCGCGGTGAGCGGCAGCCGCACCGTCAGCGCGCCGGTGCGGTCCGTCCCGAACCGGGCCAGCTCGCGGCCCTGCGCGTCGAAGGCGGCCGAGACCCCGGTGAGCGAGGCCTGGACGGCCGGCCGGCCGGTCTCGGCGGCGCGGATGGCGGCCAGCGAGACGTGCTGCTCGGGCGCCCAGGTGTCCTGGAAGGTCGAGGTCGAGGACTGGTAGACCAGCACCCGGGCGCCGTCCCGGGCGGCCGTCCGGGACATGTCGGGGAAGGCCGACTCGAAGCAGATCAGCGCCCCGACCGGCAGCGGCGCCCCCGTGCGGTCGGTGGCGGGGAGGACGTGGAACGCGTTCCCCGGGGCCCGGTTCTCGCCCGCCGCCCGGCTGACGCCGGCGATCCAGCCCAGCAGCGGGCGCAGCGGGATGTACTCGCCGAACGGCACCAGCCGGATCTTGCGGTAGCGGTCGACCGTCCCGGCGGGGGAGACCAGCACCGCGTCCTTGGAGATCCGCCCGTCGGCCTTGCGGGCGTCCTCCCCGGCCAGGATCTCGGCGCCGGTGACGGCGGAGAGCCGGCTCAGCCGGGCCGCGGCGGCCGGGTCGCGCTCCAGGTCGGCGGTGGTGCTGCTCTCGCCCCAGACGATCAGGTCGACCGGCCGCCCGCCCAGGGCGGCGGTGGCGGCGGCACTCGCCTCGAACCGGGCCTGCGGGTCCTCGACGATGCCGGGCTGGACCAGGGCCACGGTGACCGCCCCGGCGCCGGCGGGCGCGGCGCGCAGCGCGAACAGCAGCGGGCCGGCCGCCAGCACCAGTACGGTGGCCAGCGCCGCCAGGGCGCGCGGCCGCCACCCGGTGGCGGTCAGCACGATCAGCACACCGGTGTTCACGGCCACCACGGCCGCGCTGACCAGCCAGATCCCGCCGGCCGAGGCCAGCGCCAGGACGGCCGGGTGCCGCCACTGGGTGGCGCCGAGCAGCGCCCACGGGCCGCCGAGGGCGTGCCACGAGCGGGCGTACTCGGTGGTCAGCCAGACCGCGGGGACGACGGCCAGGGCGAGCAGCGCGCGCCGGGCGGTCAGCGGCGGGTGCAGCAGCCGGTGGACGGCGAGGCCGACCCCGGCCTGGAGCACGCCGAAGACCACCGCGAGCAGCGGCAGCGCCGGGCCGATGGAGGGGATCAGCCAGTACATCCCGGTGAGGATGAACCCCGCGCCGAACCACCAGCCCCGGACGGCGGCCTCCCGGGCGCTCGGCGCCCGCTGCATCAGCAGCAGGCCGGGCACCAGGGCGACCCAGGCGAGCGCGGCCAGCCCGGGGGCCGGGAAGGCGAACACCGGCAACGCCCCGGCGGCCAGGGCGGCCCCCCGCTCGCGGTAACGGTGGGCCCGGACGGCACGGTCCGGAGGGGTGGGCGCCCGGAGGGCGGGCCGGGGCAGCGTGAGGCGGCGGGACATGCCCCGTATTGTCCGCTTCAGCGGCGATCACTGCCAGGGTCCTGTCACCCGAATGGGTGAAGGACCCTGGCAGGACAGGCCCCGGGAAGAACCGGCCCGGGACTTCCGAGCGCCCGTCAGGCCTCGTCAGGCCTCGCCGGCCCTCGTCGGCTCCCGTCAGCCCTCGTCGCCCTCCAGGTCGCCCTCGGTCTCCAGGAAGGCGGCCTGGAGCTGCTCGATCAGCTCCGGGTCGGGCTGCTCCCAGAGACCGCGCTCGGCCGCCTCCAGCAGGCGCTCGCTGATGCCGTGCAGCGCCCAGGGGTTGGCGTCGGCCAGGAACTCGCGGTTCACCGGGTCGAGGACGTACTCCTGGGTCAGCTTCTCGTACATCCAGTCGGCGACCACGCCGGTGGTGGCGTCGTAGCCGAAGAGGTAGTCGACGGTGGCCGCCATCTCGAAGGCGCCCTTGTAGCCGTGGCGGCGCATCGCCTCCATCCACCGCGGGTTGACGACCCGGGCGCGGAACACCCGGGCCGCCTCCTCGGTCAGGGTGCGGGTGCGGACGGTCTCCGGGCGGGTCGAGTCGCCGATGTAGGCGGTCGGGGCCTTGCCGGTGAGCGCCCGCACGGTGGCCACCATGCCGCCGTGGTACTGGAAGTAGTCGTCCGAGTCGGCGATGTCGTGCTCGCGGGTGTCGGTGTTCTTCGCGGCGACGGTGATCCGCTTGTACGCCGTCTCCATCTCCTCGCGGGCCGGCCGCCCGTCCAGGCCGCGACCGTACGCGTAGCCGCCCCAGACCGTGTACACCTCGGCGAGGTCGGCGTCGGTGCGCCAGTCGCGGCTGTCGATCAGCTGGAGCAGACCGGCGCCGTAGGTGCCCGGGCGGGAGCCGAAGACGCGGACGGTGGCCTTGCGCTCGTCGCCGTGCACGGCGAGGTCGGCCTGGACGTGGGCGCGGACGTAATTGTCCGCGGCGTCCTCCTCCTGGGCGGCGGCCAGGCGCACCGCGTCGTCCAGCAGGGCGACCACGTGCGGGAAGGCGTCCCGGAAGAAGCCGGAGATGCGCAGGGTGACGTCGATCCGCGGGCGGCCCAGCTCCTCCAGGGAGATCGCCTCCAGGCCGGTGACCCGGCGCGAGGCGTCGTCCCAGACCGGGCGCACGCCCAGCAGCGCGAAGGCCTCGGCGATGTCGTCGCCGGCGGTGCGCATCGCGCTGGTGCCCCAGAGCGAGAGCCCGACCGAGGGCGGGCAGGCGCCGTCGTTGTCGGCCCGGTAGCGCTCGACGAGGGAGGCCGCCAGCGCCTGGCCGGTCTCCCAGGCGAGCTTGCTGGGCACGGCCTTCGGGTCGACCGAGTAGAAGTTGCGGCCGGTCGGCAGCACGTTGACCAGGCCGCGCAGCGGCGAGCCCGAGGGCCCGGCCGGGACGAAGCCGCCACCGAGCGCGTGCAGCACGGCGTCGAGCTCGTCGGTGGTGGCCGCCAGGCGCGGCACCACCTGGGTGGCGGCGAAGGCGAGCACGTCGGCGACGGCGGCCGGCAGTCCGGCGGCGACCTTCTCGACGGCCTCCGGCGCCCAGTCCTCGGCCTCCATCGCCTCGACCAGCGCGCGCGCCTGGGCCTCGGCCGCGTCGGTGGCGCCCAGCGTCAGCGCGGCCTCGTCCAGGCCGAGCGCCTCGCGCAGGCCGGGCAGGGCGCTGACGCCGCCCCAGATCTGCCGGGCGCGCAGGATGGCGAGCACGATGTTGACCCGGTCGGTGCCGGCCGGCGCCTGGCCGAGGACGTGCAGGCCGTCCCGGATCTGGGCGTCCTTGATCTCGCAGAGCCAGCCGTCGACGTGCAGCAGGAAGTCGTCGAAGCCGTCGTCCTCGGGGCGCTCGTCCAGGCCGAGGTCGTGGTCGAGCTTGGCGGCCTGGATCAGCGTCCAGATCTGGGCCCGGATCGCGGGCAGCTTGGCCGGGTCCATCGCGGCGATGTTGGAGTGCTCGTCGAGCAGCTGCTCCAGCCGCGCGATGTCGCCGTAGGAGTCGGCGCGGGCCATCGGCGGGACGAGGTGGTCGACCAGGGTGGCGTGGGCGCGGCGCTTGGCCTGGGTGCCCTCGCCCGGGTCGTTGACCAGGAACGGGTAGATCAGCGGGAGGTCGCCGAGGACGGCGTCCGGTCCGCACTCGGCGGAGAGCGCGGCGGTCTTGCCGGGCAGCCACTCCAGGTTGCCGTGCTTGCCGAGGTGGATCACGGCGTCGGCGCCGAACCCGCCGTCCTGCCGCGCGGCCGCGATCCAGCGGTACGCGGCCAGGTAGTGGTGCGAGGGCGGGAGGTCGGGGTCGTGGTAGATCGCGACCGGGTTCTCGCCGAAGCCGCGCGGCGGCTGGATCAGCACCAGCAGGTTGCCGGAGCGGACCGCGGCCAGCACGATGTCGCCGTCCGGGTTCTGCGAGCGGTCGACGTAGAGCTCGCCGGGGGCCGGGCCCCAGTGCTCCTCGACGCGGGTGCGCAGGGCCTCGGGGAGGGTCGCGTACCAGCGGCGGTAGTCGGCGGCCGGGATGCGCACCGGGTTGCGGGCCAGCTGGTCCTCGGTGAGCCAGTCCTGGTCGTAGCCGCCGGCCGCGATCAGCGCGTGGATCAGCGCGTCGCCCTCGTGCATGTTCTCGGGGACGGTGTCCAGCCCCGGCAGGTCCGAGCCGAGGTCCATGCCCTCCGCGCGCAGCCGCGCCAGCAGGCGCATCGCGCTGGCCGGGGTGTCCAGGCCGACGGCGTTGCCGACCCTGGCGTGCTTGGTCGGGTACGCGGACAGCACCAGCGCCAGCCGCCGCTCGGCGGCCGGGATGTGCCGCAGCCGGGCGTGCCGGACGGCGGTGCCGGCGACCCGGGCGGCGCGCTCGGGGTCGGCCGCGTAGACGGTGAGGCCGTCCTCGTCCAGCTCCTTGAAGGAGAACGGGACGCTGATCAGCCGGCCGTCGAACTCCGGGACGGCGATCTGGGTGGCGGTGTCCAGCGGGGAGAGGCCGTCGTCGCTGGCCTCCCACTGCGCGCGCGACCAGGTGAGGCAGAGCGCCTGGAGGATCGGGCGGTCCAGCGCGGCCAGCGCGCCGGCGTCCCAGGCCTCCTCGTCGCCGCCGGCCTGCGCGTCGGCCGGGCGGGTGCCGCCGGCCGCCAGCACGGTGGTGACCAGCGCGTCGGCCTCGCCCAGCGCGGCCAGCAGCGCCGGCTCGGCGCCGCGCAGCGAGGCGCAGTAGTACGCCCTGGCGCGCGCGCCCTGGTCCTCGATCGCCCGGCAGAGGGTGTCGACGAAGGCGGTGTTCCCGCTCATGTGGTGGGCGCGGTAGTAGAGCACCGCGACGATCGGGCCCTCGGTCGTCCGGGCCTCGCGCTCCAGCGGTCCCCAGGCGGGGGCGGAGGCGGGCGGGGCGAAGCCGTGGCCGGTGAGCAGCACCGTGTCGGAGAGGAAGGCGCCCAGCTCGGCCAGGTTGGCGGCGCCGCCGTGGGCGAGGTAGGCGTGCGCCTCGGCCGCGATGCCGGCCGGGACGGTCGACAGCTCCATCAGCTGGGCGTCCGGCGCCTGCTCGCCGGTGAGCACGATCACCGGGCGGGGGCCGGCCAGCAGCGCGTCCAGGCCCTCCTGCCAGGCGCGGCGGCCGCCGAGCAGGCGCACCACGACCAGTTCGACGCCCTCCAGCAGGGCGGGCAGCTCTTCGGGCGAGAGCCGGGCCGGGTTGCCGAGGCGGTACGGGACGGGGCCCTCGGCGGCCCGGGCACTGAGCAGGTCGGTGTCTGACGTCGACAGCAGCAGGATCATGCGAAGGCCCTCCCGGCCTCGATGGCGGGCAAGGGCAAGGTCACGGGCGACGACGGGGTCGCCCGTGGAGGCACGTGCGACGGCGGGGTCGCGGGCATGCGGCGGCGCATGGCGTCAAGCCTTCCTCGGGGTCCGCGCCCCGGGCCGGTGGAGGACGGCAGGAGTTCCTGGCTCCCACGGTTGAACCGTGGTCACAGTGGCGGGACCGCACCGGGTTTGCACCGGCTTCCTCCCCTGCGCCGTCGCTGGCGTGCGGGCGGCCCCGCGGGGCCGCCCGGCAGCATCGTACGGGGTGCGGCTGACCAGGGGGAGAGCGGCCGGGAGTGTGACCCGCGGGACAGCGGCAAGCGATCGGATCATCTGTATGCTCGCGGCCATGCCACCCACACCCGACGCGACCGCGCCGCACCCCGCCGTGTCCGGCCGGGGCCGCGAGGACGCCTGCCCGGGGGCGCTTCGTCTGCACACCGCGGCCGACGGCGCCCTGGCCCGGGTCCGGCTGCCCGGCGGACTGCTGACGGAGGATCAGGCGCTGGCCCTGGCCGGGGCCGCCGAGTCGCTGGGCGACGGCCACCTGGAGATCACCTCGCGCGGCAACGTCCAGCTGCGGGGCCTGGCTTCGGAGTGCGGCGCCGAACTCGGCGGGCGGCTGCGGGCGGTCGGGCTGCTGCCCTCCGACACCCATGAGAGGGTCCGCAACATCGTCGCCTCGCCGGGCCCGGCCGGCGGCTTCGCCGACGTCCGGGCCTGGGCGCGCGAACTGGACGCGAAGCTGTGCGCGAGCCCCTGGGCGGCCGCGCTCTCCGGCAAGTTCCTGTTCGCCCTGGACGACGGACGCGGCGACGTGGCCGCCCTGAACGCCGATGTGACGTTGATCGCAGGCCCGGACGGCAGCGCGCTGCTGCGCCTCGCCCGCGCGGACACCGCCCGGCCCGTCCCCGCCGAGCGGGCCGTCGACACGGCGCTGGCGGTCGCCCGGGACTTCGTGGCCGTGCTGCGCGCCACCGGCCGCGAGGCCTGGCACCTGCGGGACGTACCCGACCTGGTGCCGCCGGGTTCGGTGAAGCTGCCGGCGTTCGCCGGTACGCCGCCGCCGCTCGGCGCGGTGCCCGGCGGCCTCTCGGTCGCCCTGCGGTTCGGCTCCGCCTCCGGCGCGCAGTGGCGGGCGCTGGTCGACGCCGCCGAGGGGGAGCTGCGGCTCACCCCGTGGCGCGGTGCGGTGCTGCCCGCCGCCGCCCCCGGGCGGCTCGCCGGCCTGGCGGCGGCCGGCTTCCGGACCGCGCCCGGAGCCGCCTGGGAGCGGGCCACCGCCTGTACCGGGCTGCCCGGTTGCGGGTCGTCCCGGGCCGACGTCCGGGCCGACGCCGCGCGCGCCCTGGAGGCGGCCGGGACGGGGGGCCTGCCCGTGCACTGGTCGGGCTGTGAACGGCGCTGCGGCCACCCGGCCGGGCGGTGGGTGGACGTGCTCGCCACCGGGCAGGGCTACCGGGTGACGGTGAACGGTCCGGCAGCCGCCGGGGCGGCCGTGGACGTGACGAACGAGGAGACGGCCGAGGCGGTCGCCGAGGCCAGGAGGACCACGAAGTGATCGAGTACGAGAAGGACGGCGCGTCCATCTACCGCCAGTCCTTTGCCACCATCCGGGCCGAGGCCGACCTCGCCGCCCTGCCCGCCGACGTGGCCCAGGTCGCGGTGCGGATGATCCATGCCTGCGGCATGACCGACCTGGTCGAGGACCTGGTGTACTCGCCGGGCGCGGTCGCCTCCGCCCGTGCCGCGCTGCGCGCCGGGGCGCCGATCCTCTGCGACGTGAACATGGTCGCCAGCGGTGTCACCCGCAAGCGGCTGCCCGCCGACAACGAGGTCATCTGCACCCTGACCGACCCGTCGGTGCCCGAGCTGGCCCGGCGGATGGGCAACACCCGCAGCGCCGCCGCGATGGAGCTGTGGCTGCCCCGGCTGGAGGGCGCGGTGGTGGCCGTCGGCAACGCGCCGACCTCGCTGTTCCGGCTGCTGGAGCTGATCGAGGCGGGCGCGCCGCGCCCGGCCGCGGTGATCGGCGTCCCGGTGGGCTTCATCGGCGCCGCCGAGTCCAAGGAGGCCCTGGCGGCGCACCCGTCCGGCCTGGAGCACCTGGTGGTGCGCGGCCGGCGGGGCGGCAGTGCCATGGCCGCGGCGGCCATCAACGCGATTGCGAGTGAGGAAGAGTGACGGACGCTCAGCAGACCGGCCGGCTGTACGGGGTCGGGCTCGGCCCGGGGGACCCTTCGCTGGTCACCGTCCGCGCCGCCGAACTCATCGGCAAGGCCGACGTGGTGGCGTACCACAGCGCCCGGCACGGCCGGTCCATCGCCCGGTCCATCGCCGAGCGCTATCTGACGGGCGGTCAGATCGAGGAGAAGCTGGTCTACCCGCTCACCGTCGAGACCACCGACCACCCGGGCGGCTACCGGGGTGCGCTGGACGACTTCTACCAGGAGGCCGCCGACCGGCTGGCCGCCCACCTCGACGCCGGCCGCAGCGTGGTGGTGCTCGCCGAGGGGGACCCGCTCTTCTACGGCTCCTACCAGCACATGCACAAGCGCCTCGCGCACCGCTACCCCACCGAGGTGGTCCCCGGCGTGACCTCGGTCAGCGCCGCCGCCGCCCGGCTCGGGGTGCCGCTCACCGAGGCGGAGGAGACGCTCACCGTCATCCCGGGCACGCTGCCCGAGGAGGAGCTGACCGCGCGGATCGCCTCCGCCGACTCCGCCGTCATCATGAAGCTGGGCCGCACCTTCCCCGCCGTCCGCCGCGCCCTGGAGCGGGCCGGCCGGCTGGCCGACGCCCAGTACGTCGAGCGGGCCTTCATGGCGGGCGAGCGCACCGGCCCGCTGGCCGACGTCGACCCCGAGAGCGTCCCCTACTTCTCGGTCGCCGTGCTGCCCAGCAAGGTCGCGCCCTTGGAGCGGCCGGCCCCGCCGGCCGCGGGCCCCGGCAGCGTGACGGTCATCGGCACCGGCCCGGCCGGCCCGCTCTGGCTCACCCCCGAGGCGCGCGGCGCCCTCGCCGCCGCCACCGACCTGGTCGGCTACACCACCTACCTGGACCGGGTGCCCGAGCGCCCCGGCCAGCAGCGCCACGGCTCCGACAACAAGGTGGAGTCCGAGCGGGCCGAGTTCGCGCTGGACCTCGCCCGGCGCGGGCACCACGTCGCGGTGGTCTCCTCCGGCGACCCGGGCGTCTTCGCGATGGCCACCGCCGTCCTGGAGGTCGCCTGCGAGGAGGCCTACGGCGACGTCCCGGTCCGGATCGTGCCGGGGATGACGGCCGCCCACGCCGCCGCCTCCCGGGCCGGCGCCCCGCTCGGCCACGACTACGCGGTGGTCTCGCTCTCCGACCGCCTCAAGCCCTGGGAGGTGGTCGCCAAGCGGCTGCGCGCGGCGGCCGAGGCCGACCTGGTGCTGGCCCTGTACAACCCCGGTTCGCAGTCCCGCACCACCCAGGTCGGCCTGACCCGGGACCTGCTGCTGGAGTACCGCGACCCCGGGACGCCGGTGGTGATGGCCCGCGATGTCGGCGGCCCGACCGAGCGCGTGCGCACCGTCCGCCTCGGCGACCTCGACCCCGCCGAGGTCGACATGCGCACCATCCTGCTGATCGGCTCCTCCCAGACCCGGGCCGTCCGGCGCGGCAACGGCACCCAGGTGGTCTGGACGCCCCGCCGCTACCCGGAGGTGTGAGCCCCGCCCTCCTCCCCGCCCGCGGCGGGGAGGAGGGCGGCCGGGGACGACGGAGGCCGGCGGGCCGGTTCAATGGTCCGCGCGAGGTGAGGAGCGGGCGGCGTGGCGGAGGTCGGTGGACGGGCCGGGCAGCTGAGGAGCAGCGGGCTGCGGCCCGGGTGGACGACGGGCGCCTGTGCGACGGCGGCGACCAAGGCGGCCTACCAGGCGCTGCTGACCGGGGCCTTCCCGGATCCGGTGGTGATCACCCTGCCGAAGGGCCAGCGGCCCGGCTTCGCGCTGGCGGCGGAGGAGCGGGCGGCCGACCGGGCGATGGCCGCGGTGGTGAAGGACGCCGGGGACGATCCGGACGTGACGCACGGTGCGCTGATCCGCTCGACGGTGTGGGCGGGGGAGCCGGGCAGCGGGGTGGTGTTCCGGGCCGGTCCCGGCGTCGGGACGGTCACCAAGGCCGGACTGCCGCTGGCCGTCGGCGAGCCGGCCGTCAACCCGGTGCCCCGGCAGATGATCCGGGACGCGGTCGCCGAGGTGGCGGCCGAGTTCGGCGGCGGCGGGGACGTCGTGGTGGAGGTCTCGGTGGACCACGGCGAGGAGATCGCCCGCTCCACCTGGAACCCGCGCCTGGGCATCCTCGGCGGGCTCTCGATCCTCGGCACGACCGGGATCGTCGTCCCCTACTCCTGCTCCGCCTGGATCGACTCCATCCGGCGCGGGGTGGACGTGGCCCGGGCCGCCGGGCGCGCCCATGTCGCGGGCTGCACCGGTTCGACCTCGGAGAAGGTGGCCGCCACCGTGCACGGCCTGCCCGAGGACGCGCTGCTCGACATGGGCGACTTCGCCGGGGCGGTGCTCAAGTACCTGAAGCGCCACCCGGTACCGCGGCTGACGGTCGCGGGCGGCTTCGCCAAGCTCTCCAAGCTGGCCGCCGGTCACCTGGACCTGCACTCGGCCCGCTCCCAGGTCGACCAGGGCTACCTCGCGGGCCTGGCCCGAACCGGCGGCGCCGGGCCCGAGCTGGTCGCGGCGGTCGCGGCCGCCAACACGGCCCTGGAGGCGATCCAGCTCTGCCGCACGGCCGGCGTTCCGCTCGGTGATCTCGTCGCCGAGGCGGCCCGGGCCACCGCGCTCGGGGTGCTGGTCGGCTCGCCGGTCGCGGTGGACGTCATCTGCATCGACCGGGCCGGCACGATCGTGGGCCGGGCGGAGCCGCTCGGCCCGTGAGGTCGCGGGGCGCCGGATCCGTAACAGGAGTGTGGCGGTGGTGTGCCGATGCCTCGTCAATCCGGAGCAGAAATGGACAAAGGTGACGCATTGCCTGCCCCTGACCCTGTTGCTATCTCAAGCATGAGATATGGTCTGGCGAGTGACAGGCGACTATCTCACCCGCATCGGCACCCTCATCCGCACCGCGCGTCAGCACCGTGGTTGGTCCCAGGCCCAGCTCGGCGAGGCCCTCGGCACCAGCCAGAGCGCGGTCAACCGCATCGAACAGGGCAAGCAGAACGTCAGCCTTGAGATGATCGCCCGCATCGGCGAAGCCCTCGACAGCGAGATCGTCTCCCTCGGCTACGCCGGCCCCATGCACCTGCGGGTCGCCGGCGGCACCCAGCTCTCCGGCGCGATCGACGTCCGCAGCAGCAAGAACGCCTGCGTCGCGATCCTCTGCGCCTCGCTGCTGACCACCGGCCGCACCACGATCCGCCAGGTCGCCCGGATCGAGGAGGTGTACCGGATCCTCGAAGTGCTCACCAGCATCGGCGTCAAGAGCCGCTGGACCAACGAGGGCCGCGACCTCGAACTCACCCCGCCCGCCGAGCTCGACCTCGCGGCGATGGACGTCGAGGCCGCCCGCCGCACCCGCAGCGTGCTGATGTTCCTCGGCCCGCTGATGCACCGCGCCGACCGCTTCGCCATCCCGTACGCGGGCGGCTGCGACCTCGGCACCCGCACCGTCCAGCCGCACCTGACCGCGCTGCGCCGCTTCGGCCTGGAGGTCGCCACCACCTCCGGCGCCTACCACGCCTCCGTCCAGCCCGGCGCGCCGATGGACCGGCCGATCGTGCTGACCGAGCGCGGCGACACCGTCACCGAGAACGCCCTGCTCGCCGCCGCCCGGCACGACGGCATCAGCGTCATCCGCAACGCCTCCCCCAACTACATGGTCCAGGACCTCTGCTTCTTCCTGGAGCGGCTGGGCGTGAAGATCGAGGGCATCGGCACCACCACCCTCACCGTGCACGGCGTCCCCGAGATCACCCGCGACGTCGACTACACCCCGGCCGAGGACCCGGTGGAGGCGATGAGCCTGCTCGCCGCCGCGGTGGTCACCTCCTCCGAGCTGACGATCCGCCGGGTGCCGATCGAGTTCCTGGAGATCGAGCTCGCGGTGCTGGAGGGGATGGGCCTCGACTACGACCGGACCCCCGAGTACCGGGCCCACAACGGCTACACCCGGCTGGTCGACCTCACCGTGCGCCCCTCCAAGCTGACCGCGCCGGTCGACACCATCCACCCGATGCCGTTCCCCGGCATCAACATCGACAACGTGCCGTTCTTCGCCGCGATCGCCGCGGCCGCCAACGGCACCACGATGATCCACGACTGGGTGTACGACAACCGCGCCATCTACCTGACCGAACTCACCCGGCTCGGCGCGGACATCAAGCTGCTCGACCCGCACCGGGTGCTCGTCCAGGGCCCGACCCGCTGGCGCGCCGCCGAGATGGTCTGCCCGCCGGCGCTGCGCCCGGCCGTGGTCATCCTGCTCGCGATGCTCGCCGCGAAGGGCACCTCGGTGCTGCGCAACGTGTACGTCATCAACCGCGGCTACGAGGACCTCGCCGAGCGCCTCAACTCGATCGGCGCCCAGATCGAGACCTTCCGCGACATCTGACGGACCGCTCGCCGGCCGGCCTCACCCGTCGAGGCCGGCCAGCAGGCCGGCGACCTCCGGCCCGTGGGTCCGCATCGGGTCTCCGTCGCTGCTCGTGGCCCGGCTACTCGCCGGTCGCGCCGTCCAGGTGCTCGCGCAGCAGGTCGGCGTGGCCGTTGTGGCGGGCGTACTCCTCGATCATGTGGGTGAGGATCCAGCGGAGCGAGAAGGCCTCCTCGCCGTGGTGTCCGAGGGAGTCCAACGACTCGGCGGCGGCGACCAGTTCCCGGGCGTGGTCGCACTCGCCGCGCCAGACGGCGAAGGCCTCCGCCGGGTCGGCCGTGTCGACGTCGAACTCGGCGAAGCTGCCGTCGGGGTGCTTCCAGAAGCCGGGCCTGGCCTCGTCGGCGAAGGTGTTGCGGAACCAGCCGCGCTCCACCTCGGCGAGGTGGCGGACCAGGCCGAGCAGCGAGAGCGCGGACGGCCGCAGGACGCGCGCGCGGAGCTGCTCGGTGCTCAGCCCGGCGCATTTCATCGCCAGCGTGTCCCGCTGGAAGTCCAGGAAGCTGACCAGGGTGGCGCGTTCGTCGGCGGTCTGTTCGGTCCGGGTGCGCTCTTCGGCTCTCATCGGCCCATCCTGGCAGGGCCGCCGCCGGCCGTCGCCCGGTTTACCGGGGAGCGAGACCGCGCGCCGCGAGCCAGTCCAGGGCGGCCGGCACCGATGCGGCGACCGGCACCCCGGCCGGCGGCGCCGGCCGCTCCACGACCACCACCGGCAGGCCGAGTTCGCGCGCCGCGGTGAGCTTGGGGGCGGTGGCGGCGCCGCCGCTGTCCTTGGTGACCACGACGTCGATCCGGTGCTCGCGCAGCAGCGCCCGCTCGCCGTCCAGGGTGAACGGGCCGCGGTCGAGCAGCACGTCGAGGGCGGCGGGCACCGGCGGCTCGGGCGGGTCGACCGAGCGGGCCAGGAAGCGCAGGCCGTCGAGGTGGGCGAAGGCGCCGATGCCCTGGCGGCCGGTGGTGAGGAAGACCCGCCGGCCCAGCCCGGGCAGCACGGCGGCGGCGGCGTCCAGCGACTCCACCGGATGCCAGCGGTCGCCGTCCACCGGCGACCAGCCGGGCCGGCGCAGCGCCAGCAGCGGGACGCCGGTGGCCGCGGCGGCCAGCGCGGCGTTGCGCGACATGACGGCCGCGAACGGGTGGGTGGCGTCGACCACCGCGTCCACCCGCTCCGCGCGCAGCCAGGCGGCGAGCCCGTCCGGTCCGCCGAAGCCGCCGATCCGGACCTCGCCCGCGGGCAGCCGCGGTGCGGCGACCCGCCCGGCGAGCGAGCTGGTGACCCTCGGCCCGGTGGTCCCCGGCCGAGTGAGCCCCGGCCCGGGGCCTTCCGGCGCCGGGTCGGAGGCCAGGGCGGCGGCGAGGGCCCGCGCCTCGGTCGTGCCGCCGAGGACGAGCAGGTGGGCCCTCACGCGCCGCAGGGCTCGTGCGGGCGCTCGCGGTCCGCCGAGTAGAGGTGGCTGTCCCGGAACTGCTCGGCGGTCAGCGTGCGGCCGATCAGGATGACGGCGGTGCGCACCACGCCCGCCGCCTTCACCTGCTCGGCGATGCCGGCGACGGTGCCGCGCAGCACCAGCTCGTCCGGGCGGCTCGCCATCGCCACGACGGCGACCGGGCAGTCGGCGCCGTAGTGCGGCAGCACCTGCTCGACCACGTCGTCGATGTACCCGGCGGCGAGGTGCAGCACCAGCAGCGCGCCGCTGCGGCCGAGCGTGGCGAGGTCCTCGCCCTCGGGCATCGGGGTGGCCCGCTTGGCGATCCGGGTGAGGATGACGGTCTGGCCGACGGTCGGCACCGTCAGTTCCCGCTTGAGTGCGGCCGCCGCAGCGGCGAAGGCGGGCACGCCGGGCACGATCTCGTAGGGCACGCCGGCCGCGTCGAGCCGGCGCATCTGCTCGGCGACGGCGCTGAACACGGACGGGTCGCCGGAGTGCAGCCGGGCCACGTCCTGCCCGGCCTCGTGGGCGGCGACCAGCTCGGCGACGATCCGGTCCAGGTCGAGCTGGGCCGTGTCGACCAGCCGGGCACCGGCCGGGCACTCGTCCAGCAGCTCGCGCGGCACCAGGCTGCCGGCGTACAGGCAGACCTCGGCGCGGGCCAGGATGCGCGCACCGCGCAGGGTGATCAGGTCGGCGGCGCCCGGGCCGGCCCCGATGAAGTAGACGGTCACGAGCTCGCTCCTGGATCGGTCGAAGGTTTGACGGCGGACCACTGGGTGACCGGCATCGCCTGCCGCCAGCCGGTGAAGCCGCCCACGGGCACGGCGTGCGCCACGGCGAGGCGCAGCAGCTCGCCGCCGTGCCGCCGGTACCAGCTGGTCAGCAGGGCCTCGGACTCCAGCGTCACGGTGTTGGCGACCAGCCGGCCGCCCGGCGGCAGCGCCGCCCAGCAGGCGTCCAGCAGGCCGGGCGCGGTGAGGCCGCCGCCGATGAACACGGCGTCCGGGGCGGGCAGCCCGGCGAGCGCGTCCGGCGCCGCGCCGGTGACCACCCGCAGCCGGGGCACGCCCAGCGCGGCGGCGTTGCGGCCGATCCGCTCGGCCCGGACGGGGCTCCGCTCGACGGTCACCGCCCGGTTGTCCCGGTGGGCGCGCAGCCACTCGATCGCGATCGAGCCGGAGCCGCCGCCGACGTCCCAGAGCAGCTCGCCGGGGGCGGGCGCGAGGGTGGCCAGGGTGGCGGCGCGCACGTGCCGCTTGGTCAGCTGGCCGTCGCTCTCGTAGGCGCTGTCGGGCAGGCCGGGCACCAGTGAGGTCCGGGGGCCGTCCGCCAGCTCGACGGCGATGACGTTCAGCGGGTCGCCCGCGGGGTGCGGCCAGCCGTCGGCCGGGCCGTCCAGCCGCCGCTCGCCGGGGGAGCCGAGCTGTTCCAGCACGTGCAGCCGGGCGGTGCCGAAGCCGCGTGCGGTGAGCAGCGCGGCGACGGCGGCGGGCGTCCGGGCGTCGGCGCCGAGGACGAGCAGCCGGCGGCCGGCGTGCAGGGCGAGCGCCAGGGTGTCCAGGGGGCGGCCGACCAGGCTGACCACCTCGGTGCCCTCCAGCGGCCAGCCGAGCCGGGCGCAGGCGTAGGAGACGGAGGAGGGGTGCGGCAGGACGCGCAGCCGTTCGGCGCCGACGGTCTCGGCGAGGGTGCGGCCGATGCCGAAGAACATCGGGTCGCCGCTGGCCAGCACGGCCACCCGACGGGCGGCGTGCTCGGCGAGCAGCCCGGGGACGGCCGGGCGCAGCGGGGACGGCCACGGCACCCGTTCGGCGGCCACCTCGGCGGCGGGGAGCAGGGCCAGCTGGCGCGGGCCGCCGATCACCACCTCGGCCGTCCGCAGCGCCGCCCGGGAGGTGGTGGCGAGGCCGGGCCAGCCGTCGGCGCCGATCCCGACGACGGTGATCGGCGGTGGCAGCTCGGGCACCGGGGGCTCCTCATTCGGTCAGTGTCGTGCGGGTCTGCGGGTCTGCGGTCTGTGTGCCACAGCCGGCCGGTCGGTCGGCCTGCCGGTCGGCGCCGCTCGGCCGACGAAGGCGTGGCCGGGGCAGCCTACCTGGCGGTACGCGGCCACCACCCGGTCAGGGTGCACGCCCCGGTGGCCGCGGTCAGCGTCGTCCGGGGGCAGTTCAGCGCCCCCCGCGTGCGATCCGGTCCGGTGCCCGGCCTGCCCCGTTCAGCGTTCGGTGCGGCGGGTCCAGTCCCCGGAGGGGATCAGCGCCGGGTGGGCCCGCAGACGGGCGGCGACGGCGGGGCCGGCCAGGTAGACCCAGGCGTCCTCGGTGGACCCGGCCGCCGTCCGGACGGCCAGCCGCTCGCGCACGTACTCGCCGGTGCCGTCGGCCCGGCAGTCCTCCAGCCGGTCGAGCGCGGCGAGCGCGGCGGCGTACCCGCCGGGGCGCACGGTGATCAGCTCGCCGAGGATCCGCCGACCCGGTGTGCCGTCCGGCACCGCGTACGGGAACCCCGGGCCGTCGTGCAGCGCGGCACCCTCCAGTACGGCCGGCCGGATGTCCGCGCAGCGCCCGGCGAGGTGCACGGCGTGGTTGCGGCCGCCGGTGCGGAGCGTGCCGTAGACGAAGAACGGCAGGGCGCTTGGCCGGGCGCCCGGCGGGCCGGCCGTCGGTGCGTCGGCTGTCGGCCCGTCGGTTGTCGGTGCGTCGGACAAGGGGCCTCCCGGTGCGTGCTCCCCCGGCCGGGGGAGCGCCCACCGTAGCGCCCGCGCCGCGCGCGCCCCCGGGGCGGCGGCGACCGTCTGGTGATACCCACTGGCGCGCGGGTGCGGTGATGCGCTGTCATGGCGGTTGACCGCCAGTACCGTCCTAGGGGGACACCCATGACAGCACCCGTCTCACGCACGCTCGCCAAGGCCCCGGCCGGCGGACCCGCCGACGCCGTCCCCGGTCCGGCCGGCCTGGGGAAGGCGGTCTGGCTGGCGCTCGCCGTGGTGTACGTGGTGTGGGGCTCGACGTACCTGGCGATCCGGATCGCCCTGGAGACGATGCCCTCCTTCCTCTCCGCCGGGGCGCGCTTCCTCGTCGCCGGGCTGGTGCTGGGCGGCTTCGTGCTGTTCCGCGAGGGGCGGGCCGGGCTCCGGCTGGACC
This sequence comes from Kitasatospora sp. NPDC059973, assembly GCF_042737525.1. Classification (NCBI taxonomy): domain Bacteria; kingdom Bacillati; phylum Actinomycetota; class Actinomycetes; order Kitasatosporales; family Streptomycetaceae; genus Kitasatospora; species Kitasatospora sp. NPDC059973. The sequence continues at coordinate 16,606 of NZ_JBHWUI010000021.1, forward strand.
AGCGGCAGTTCGGCTCCTCCGCGCTGGTCGGCCTGTTGCTGCTGACCGGCGGCAACGGGCTGGTGGTGCTCGGCGAGAACTCCATCCCGTCGGGGTTGACGGCGCTGCTGGTGGCGGCCGTCCCGCTCTGGATGGTGCTGCTCACGGCGGCCACCGGTGACCGGCCCAAGCCCGTGGAGCTGTCCGGGGTGCTGCTCGGGCTGGCCGGGCTCGCGGTGCTCTCCGCGCCCGCGATCGGCGGGGACATCGCACCGGCCGGCGTGATCGCGGTCATCTGCGCCACGCTGACCTGGGCGGCCGGCTCGTTCGCCGCCAAGCGGATCCCGATGCCGGGCAACGTCTTCGCGGGGAGCGCGTACCAGATGATCGTGGGCGGGCTGGGCAACGTGGTGATCGGACTGGCCCGCGGGGAGCAGCACGGGCTGGACGTCGGCGCCTTCTCCACCCGGTCCTGGCTGGCGCTCGGCTACCTGGTGGTGGTCGGTTCGCTGGTCGGCTTCACCGCCTACGCCTGGCTGCTGCAGTCCGCGCCGCTGACCCTGGTCGCCACGTACGCCTACGTGAACCCGGTGGTGGCCGTGCTGCTCGGCTCGCTGGTGCTGGCCGAACCGCTGACCGGCCCCACCCTGGTGGGTGGGGCGATCGTGGTGGTCGGCGTCTGTCTGGTGGTCAGCGTCAGCCGGCTGCCGGCGCGGGCACCCCGGACGCCTTCGCGTAGGTGAGGACGAGCACGCCGTTGGCCAGCACCCGGGTGTCGACCAGGGTGAAGGCGTTCGGCGAGAACCCGGCCCGGAAGAGCGGGATGCCGGAGCCGACCGCGACGGGGTTGAGCTTGACGATCAACTCGTCGATCTCGGGCAGCAGTTGACCGGCGAGGTCGCCGCCGCCGCAGAGGTAGATGCCGAGGCCCTCCTCCTGCTTCAGCCGGCGCACCAGGTCGAGCGGCTCCTCCGCGGTGACCTCGACGGCCGGGTCCGGGCTGCTGGTGAGCGAGCGGGAGACCACGATCTGGCGCAGGTGGGCGTAGGGGCTGGAGAGGCCCGCGGCCAGGCCCGGCTCGTAGCTGGCGCGGCCCATCAGGACGGTGTCGAAGCGCTCGTTGGGCGCGTCCGCCAGGCCGAACGCGGCCCGGGCGGGGGTGGGCAGTGCGTCGCCCATCTCGCCGGTCAGGAAGGGGAGGGCCCCGGGGATGTAGGGGTCGAAGAACCCGAAGTCGCCGTCCGGGGCGGCGATGTAACCGTCGAGGGTGGCGGCGACGTAGTAGGTGAGCTTGCGCATTCACGTCCTTGGAGACCCGGTCGAAAGCCCTGCGCCCTCAACCACTCCGGCTATAGTACTCAGTCTGTAGTGGTTGTCCAGATGTTTCTGAAGGAGGATCAGGGCCGTGGTCCAGAACCCCGCTCGCCGTACCGCCCTCACCGACGCCGCGATCGACGTCCTCGCCCGCGAGGGCGCCCGGGGACTCACCTTTCGCGCGGTCGACGTACAGGCGGGCGTCCCCGCCGGCACCGCGTCCAACTACTTCGCCAACCGCGACGACCTGCTCCACCAGACCGCCCGTCACATCCACCACCGGCTCATCCCGGACCCGGCCGTCATCGCCGAGCTGCTGCGGGCCCCGCGCGACCGCGCCCTGGTCACCGCCCTGATGCACGACCTGCTGGGCCGGATCACCGCCGAGCGGGCCGGGTACCTGGCGCTGCTCGAACTGCGGCTGGAGGCCACCCGTCGGCCGGACCTGCGCGCCGAGCTCACCGGGACGATCCGCGAGCAGTTGGAGGCGAACATCGCCTACCACGTGGGCGAGGGCCTCCCCGGCGACCGGGAGACGGTCGTCGTCCTCTACCTCGCGATGACCGGCCTGCTGGTCGAACACCTCACCCTCCCCGAGGTGCTGGGCGTCGACGGCCTCGCCGCGCTGGTCGGGACGATGGTCGAGCGGATCGTGCCGAGCGCCTAGCGGGAGCGGGCGGGCCGCGGCTCGGCGTCCCGCCGCGGCTCGCACTCCTGGCGACCTGCTGGCGACCTCCTGGCGACGCCAAGGGGGGTGGCGGCGGCGCCCCTCCGCCGCCCGCTCAGTCGGCGGGGCCGTCGGCCCAGGTGACGAGCAGGGCGCTGAGGGCGACCCCCGGCCCGAGGCCGAAGACCAGGCCGCGCCCACCGGCGGCCGGGGGCGTCCGGTGGGTCCGGGCCAGGACGGAGAAGACCGTCGCCCCGCCCAGGTTGCCCTCCTCGGCGAGCACCGCCTTGGAGTGCCGGAGGAAGTCCTCGTCCACGCCGAGCAAAGTGCCGAGCCGGTCGAGGATCGCGGGGCCGCCCGGGTGCAGCACACCGAAGTCGAGCTCCCGGGCGTCGTGCCGGTCCAGCCAGTCGAGCAGGGCCGGCCCCAGGTCGGTGACCGAGCGGAGCGAGGCCCGGGTGGAGGCGAAGTGGTCGCCGCGGTCGTCGGTCAGCTTGCGGTACCGGTCGGTGGACCCCGGCACGGTGTACTCGAAGCGGTGGCCGAGGCGCAGCCCGGGCGTGCGCCGCTCGCTCGTGACGACGGCCGCGCCGACGAGGTCCCCCCAGAGCCCCTTGTAGATCTGGTCCTCGATCGACGTCCGGCTGTCCTGGTAGAGCGAGGAGAGCGACTCGCCCGCGACCACCAGGACGACGCCGCCCGGGTTTCCGGCCAGGTACTCCTGGGCCGCGATCAGGACGTGCGCGCCGCCCGCGCAGGCCAGCTGCGTCATCGGCCGGCGGCTGATGTCCGGGCGGAGCCCGAGCCGCTGCTGGAGCAGGATGTCCAGCCCCGGCACCCCGTCACCGGTGGCGCTGCTGACGACGACGCAGTCGACGTCCCCGGTGCCCGCCCCCGCGTTGGCCAGCGCCTCGCGGGCGGCGCTCTCGGCGGCGGCCAGCAGGTCGGCCATGGTGGTGGTCTTGCGCTCGGCGGCGGTGCGGTCGGGCGAGGTGACGACCTCGTACGGCTGGAAGTACCGGCGGGTGCCGGGCAGGTTGCTCAGGGCCATCCGTACCGTCTGGGCCTGCCGGGGCGAGTAGCCGGGATTGCGGGCGAGGATGTCGTCGCGTATCCGTTCGGCCCGGACGAGGTGGGGGCCCGCGACCACGGCCGGTCGGCCGACGTACGCGGTGGTCGGGGTAGGCATGTCGCGGCGTCCTCGGAGCGTCCGTACCGCACCCGGGCGGGTGCGGCAGTCGGCACCCGTGCGGTGGCCGTACGGAGCGCGTCGACACGCTGTGACGCACCGTGACACTCGCGGGATCCCCCCACCGGATACTGACGTCCCCACGCTACCTGTCCCGCTCCGGGACTTCCGCCGGATGGTGGGCCTGATGGGGGTCGGGTGACCGTGGGTGCGCACGGTACGGCCCCGGGCGGAGCACCGCCGCGACTACGCAGAGTCGCTGTCGTGGGGCGGGTCTCGGTGCACGGGACGGTCGGGGGCCCCGTGCACCGGGCCGGCTCAGCCGGCGTTCCCCAGCGCGGCCTCGCAGAGCCGCTCCGCCAGTTCGCCGAAGGCGGCGCCCAGTTCCTCGTCCGCGATCCCGGTCGCGTAGGCCTGGAAGGCGAGCGCCGCCTGGGCCTGGACGGCCGGCGTGGCGTAGCCCGGGTCGATCGGGTACGGCTCGCCGGGCGGCCAGGGGAGCGGCCAGTGCCGCGGCCACGGCAGCCGCCGGTCCGGCGGGGTCGGGCACCAGTCGTCCCCCACCTCGGTGAGGATGCCGCCCGGGTCGCCGCCGGACAGCCGGGCGGTGATGGCCGCGTTGGCCACCGCGTTGACCGTCCCGGCGACGGCCAGCCGCAGCTCGGTGGCGCCGGGCGGCAGCGGCTGGGGGTTGAGCCCGGCCTGCCCGCCGCCGTGCGCGGCCAGGTGGACGTGCCGGGTGGGCCCGAGGACGGGCAGGTGCGGGCGGATGCCGTCCAGGGCCTCGGGGTGGAGCCGGCCCAACAGCTGGAGCAGGGTGGCGGATTGGCTGACGAGGGTCATCGGGAACCCCTTCCGGGGTGACGGGGGTCGCTGCCGGTAGCCGATCGTATGCGGATCGTGCCGTCAGGCGGCCGCCGACACACCCTCAGTGCGCGGCGGCGAGCAGCTCCCGGGTGTAGTCGGTGTGCGGGGCGGCGAACAGCCGGTCGCGGTCGGCCGATTCGACCAGCCGGCCGCCGTGCATCACCGCGACGCGGTCGCAGAAGTGCCGTACCACGGCGAGGTCGTGCGAGACGAAGAGGAAGGCGACGCCCAGGCGTTCGCGCAGCTCCATCAGCAGGTTGAGCACCTGGGCGCGGACCGAGACGTCCAGCGCGGAGACCGGTTCGTCGGCGATGATCAGGCGCGGTTCGGGGGCGAGTGCCCGGGCGATGCCGATCCGCTGGCGCTGGCCGCCGGAGAACTCGTGCGGATAGCGGTCCAGGTGGCCGGCCGCCAGCCCGACCTGCTCCAGCAACTCGGCGGACCGCTCGCGCCGTTCGGCGGGGCCGAGGGCGGTGTGCAGGCGCAGCGGCGTGTCCAGGGTCTGGGCGACGGTGCGGCGCGGGTTGAGCGAGGCGTACGGATCCTGGAAGACCAGCTGGATCTCGCGGGCGAGCCGGCGGCGCAGCGCCCGGTCGGGCGCGGTGACGTCGATCCCGTCGTAGCGCACCCGGCCGGCGGTCACCGGCTGCAGGCCGGCCAGCACGCGTGAGGTGGTGGACTTTCCGGAGCCGGACTCGCCGACCAGCCCGAGCGTCTCACCGGGCGCGATCCGCAGGCTCACGCCCTCCACCGCGCGCACGGGTTCGCCGCGCCGGCCGGTGGGGCGCCGCCGCCCGGGGAAGTGCACGGCGAGCTCCTCGACCTCCACCAGCGGGTGGTCGGGGGCGGCGCCCGCCCGTGGTGCGAAGGTGAAGGACGGCGACGGTTCGTCGACGGTGGCCAGCGGTGTGCCCGGCACGGTGTCCGCGGTCAGCGCCGCGCCCACCAGGGCCCGGGTGTAGGGCTGTCGCGGCGCCGCCAGCAGCTCGGCGGTCGGCGCGGACTCGACCTGCCGGCCGTCGCGCAGCACCAGTGTGCGGTCGGTCGTCCCGGCCACCACGCCGAGGTCGTGGCTGACCAGCAGCACCGCGGTGCCGTGCTCGCGCTGCAACTCGCCCAGCAGGTCGAGGACCTGCCGCTGGACGCGGGCGTCCAGCGCGGTGGTCGGCTCGTCGGCGATCAGCACGTCGGGGTCGTTCATCAGTGCCATGGCGATCATCACCCGCTGACGCATGCCGCCCGAGAACCGGTGCGGGTGGTCGCCGGCCCGGGCGGCCGGGATGCCGACCCGGTCCAGCATGGCGACGGCCCGCCGCCGGGCCTCGGCACGCCCGGCGCCCGGGTGGTGCAGCCGGTACATCTCGGCCAGCTGCGCACCCACGCCGTGGAACGGGCTGAGCGAGGTGAGCGCGTCCTGGAAGACCAGGGCGACCCGGCCGCCGCGCACCTCGCGCAGCACCGACTCACCGGCGCCGACCAGCTCCCGGCCGGCGAGCCGGATCGAGCCGGTGACGGTGGTGGTGCGCGGGTCGTGCAGGCCGAGCACGGCCAGGCCGGTCGCGGACTTGCCGGAGCCGGACTCGCCGACCAGGCCGAGGACTTCACCCCGGGCGAGGTCGAAGGAGAGGCCGCGGACGGCGTGCACGGGAGCGCCGCCGCGCGGGTCGGCGAAGGCGACGGAGAGGTCGCGGACGCTCAGCACCGCTTCGGTGGAGGGGGTCATCGGTACTCCAGAGGGGTCAGCTGAGACGGATGCGGGGATCGAGCCAGGCCACCGCGAGGTCGGCCAGGGCGACGAACAGCACCACGAAGCAGGCGGCGAGCAGGACGGCGCCGACCACGGCCGGCAGGTCCTGCCCGGAGACGGCCTCGGCGGCGAAGGTGCCCACGCCGTTCAGCCCGAACACCGTCTCGGTGATCACCGCGCCGCCGAGCAGCGCGCCGGCCTCCAGCCCGAGCAGCTGCACCAGCGGACCGGCGGCGCCGCGCGAGGTGTACTTGAGGTGGGTGCGCACCCGGCCGAGGCCCTTGCCGCGCGCGGTGCGGACGTACTCCTCGTTCATCGTCTCCAGCAGCTGGGAGCGCGAGAGCCGGGCGAAGACGGCCGAGTTGACGAAGCCGAGGACGAGCCAGGGCAGCAGCATCCCGCCCGCCCAGGCGGCCGGGTCCTCGGCCGGCGGGGTGTAGGAGGGCAGCGGCAGCAGGCCGGTCGAGTAGACCAGCGCCCACTGGGCGACGTACCCGAGGAAGTAGATCTGCACGCTGGCGCCGACCAGGGTGAAGCCGGAGAGCAGCCGGTCCGTCCTGGTCCCGTGGCGCAGGGCGGAGACGAAGCCGGTGCCGAGCCCGAACAGCACCAGGACGGCGAGCGCGCCGGCGGTGAGCGAGAAGGTCACCGGCAGGTGGTCGACCAGGGCCTCGGTGACGGGCTGGTGGAGCCGGTAGGAGTAGCCGAGGCAGGGTGCGTCGCAGTGGATGACCGAGCCGTCGACGTCCGCGATGTCCCGCCCGGCCACGACTCCGGCGAGGTAGTCGGTGTACTGGGTGAGCAGTGGCTGGTCCAGGCCCATGCTCTGGCGGACGGCCGCGACCTGGCCGGAGTCGCAGCGCGGGCCGCAGGCCGCGCGGGCCGGGTCGGCGGGGGCGGCGTAGAAGAGGGCGAAGGCGGCGGCGGAGACCGCGACCAGGACGGCGAGGGCCTGGAGGGTCCGCCGCAGGGCGAAGGAGAGCATGGCCGGTCCGGGGTCGAGGGGGGACGGGGTCGGGGACGGGACGGCGGGGGCGGCCGGGGCCGCCTGGGCGGTCCCGGCCCCGACCCCGCGGGCCGGGCGGGGTCAGGACTTGAGGTAGAGCCAGGCCAGCCCGACCGAGCCGTAGATCGGGTGGACGAACGCCCCGCCGACGTTGCTGCCGCGCAGCTGGTTCACGGCCGGGTAGGCGAAGGGCAGCACCGGTACGTCCTTCATCACCGTCTGCTCCAGCGCGTACAGCTCCTTGGCCTTGGCGCGCGGCTCGCCGATCTGGTTGATCCGGTCGATCTCCTTGTCCACCTCGGCGTTGCGGTAGCGGGCGGAGTTGAGGTCGCCGTTGGCCCGGCCGTCGAAGGAGAACGGGACCAGCGTGGAGGGGGTCGGCCAGTCGACCGAGCTGGTCTCCTCGAACAGGTCGTACGGGGAGTCGGCGCGGTGCGCCTCGTCCAGCAGCGCCTTGGGGTCGACCGGCTTCGGCACGATGGTGATGCCGGCCTTGGCGAAGCCCTCCACGAGCACCTGGGCGACCCGCTGCCCGTTCGGCGTGGAGGCGTAGGCGTAGGTCAGCGCGGCCGGCGGCTGCTTGGCCCGGGCGAGTGCCTGCTTGGCGGCCTCCGGGTCGCCCTCCGGCTTCGCCGGGTACAGGTCGTACTTCTGCCAGTCGACCAGGGCGGGGGAGCTGAGCGTGGTGGCCAGCTCGCCGACCCGGGAGCCGCCCTGGACCTGGCGGGCCTGCTGGCGCGGGTAGGCCAGATGCAGGGCCTTGCGGACCTCGACGTCCGGCACCCGCTCGTTGTTGATCACGAGCTGGGTGACGAAGGCGCCCTGGCGGCCGGAGACCACCAGCTCCTTGGCCTTCGGGTCGGTGTCCACGTTCTGGTAGAGCTCGGGGGAGAGCTGGGTCGCCACCGTGGTGGCGTCGGCGCCGCCGTCCCGGCCGGAGAGGATCTCCTGGTTGATGTTGAGCGCCTCCTTGCCGAAGGTGAAGACGAACCGCTCCGGGTACTGCGAGCGGATCGGGTCGGTCTCCGCCTTCCAGTGCGGATTGCGCTCCAGCACCAGCCGGGTGTTCTGGACGTGCTCGGCGATCCGGTACGGGCCGCTGGCGAACGGCAGCCGGTCGTAGTCCGTGCCGGTGTCCTTGTCCCTGCGCACCGGCGAGGAGGAGGACTGCGCGGCCATGTACGGCACGTCGGCCTGCGGCTGCGGGAAGTGCAGGACGAGGGTGCGGTCGTCCGGGGTCTCGATCGCGGCGAGGTCGCCGTCCTGCGGGCCGGGGTACTTCTTGCGCGCGTCGTCGTAGCTGGCCTCGCCGGTGAGCCACTGCGGCCAGTACGGCGGGCCGACCTCGTAGCCCTTGCCGAAGGAGCGCTCGATGCCGTACTTGACCTGCTGGGAGGTGATCGGCTGCCCGTCCTCCCAGGCCACGCCCTCCTTCAGCCGGTACGTCCAGGTGCGGCCGCCGTCGGCCGGGGTCCCGGTGTCGGTGGCGAGGTCGCCGACCAGCCTGGCCTTGCCGTCCACCACCTGGTACTGGGTCAGCTGGCGGCCCCAGAGCAGCGAGGTGTTGTACGCGGCGCCGGCGTAGACCTTCTGCGGGTCGAGGTGGCGGAAGTCGGTGGTGTTGTAGACGTTGACGGTGCCGCCCGCGCGGGCGCCGGGGACGGCGGGGGCCGGGCCGGCGCTCTCCTTCTCGGTGCCGAGCGCGGCGGTCAGCGGCGAGGACTCCCGGGCGGTGGCCCCGGCCCCGGTGCCCGGGGTGGAGCCCGCGCCGGCCGAGCAGGAGGTCGCCAGCACCGCGGTGGCGACGACGGCGAGGGATGGTTTGATCCAGCGCATGGCGGAACTCTCCTTGCCCCGGAGACGGGGCGGTCGGGTGAAAAGGGAGGGGGAGGGAGGAGGGGAAGGCGGCGCTCAGCGCGCGGCGCGCGGGTCGAGCGCGTCCCGGACGGCGTCGCCGAGCAGGTTGAAGGCGAGCACGAAGAGCAGCAGTGCCACGCCGGGGAAGAACATGTAGGTGGGGTCGGCCTGGAAGACCTCGGAGCCCCGCGCGATCATCCGGCCCCAGTCCGGGACGGGCTCGTTGATGCCCACGCCGAGGAAGGACAGCACCGCCTCGGAGGCGACGAACGTCGGCACCGCCATCGTGGCGTGCACCAGGAGCTGCGCCCGGACATTCGGCAGGAGTTCGCGGAACACGATATGGAATCCGCTCGCCCCGAGCGCCCGGGCGGACTGCACGAAATCCCTTTCCCGAAGTGACCGGACGGCGGCCCGGAGGGAAAGCGCGAGCGGAATCCAGCCGAACGCGGAGAAGACCAGGATCAGCACCAGGAACTGCATCCACTCGGGTTCGGCGGTGTCCGGGTCGACCAGTCGGGACTGGATGACGGGGCTGAGCGCGAGCAGCAGGAGCAGGGTCGGAAAGGCCAGCAGCACATTGGAGAGGAAACCGAAGAGCCGGTCCGTGATCCCGCCGAGGTAGCCCACCGCGACGCCGGCCAGCACCCCGAGCGTGGTGGTGACGGCGGCCGAGGCGAAGGCGATCAGCAGTGAGGTGCGGATGCCGTAGAGCAGCTGGGTGAGGACGTCGCGGCCGAGCCCGGGCTCCAGGCCGAACCAGAAGTCGGCCGAGATGCCGCCGTTCGGCGCCATCGGCAGTCCGCCGTCGCTGAGCAGGCCGGGAGTGTTCTGGCCGTAGTGCTCGACCGGGTTCCTGCCGTAGAGGGCGGCGATCAGCGGGGCGGCGAGCGCGAGCAGCAGGAAGACCACGACGACCGCGAGCGCGGTGGCCGCGACCCGGTCGCGGCGGATCCGGCGCAGCAGGCCCTGCGGGGCCCGCGCGGCGGCGGGCGCCGTCCCGGCGGACGGCTCTGCGACTGTCTCGACCACTGCCATGAGAGGCGTACTCCCCGAATTCTCCGCCGCCCCGTGGGTGAGGGTGCGCTGGTGTGCATGTGACGGCCGGCCTGCGGGGGTTTCCCGGCGGCCTGCCGAACGCCATCAGATCGGACGCCGCCGGATTTCCGCAAATCATTCCCGGCGGAGTTCGGGTGCAATGTTTCGGGAATTGTGACGGCTTCATTCCGCCGCAATACTGCCGTTGCAGAAGAACGGTCATACCGGGGCAAAGGAGGCGGCCCGTCCCGCATTCTGAGATCTCCGCCACAGCGGCCGGGGCATTGGTACGATCCCGGTGAGCCGCGACTGGCGCGCACGGATGGAACCGACCATCGGGAAGCGGCTCCGTGCACCCGCACGCCAAGTTGCCGAGCGCCTGGGCCGTCCGTACTCGTCCACCCGTCACGAGGAGACCGCCTTGGCCACCCCCGTCAGCCCTGCCGCGCCCGACGCCGCCGCACCGCACACCGCCGCACCGCACACCGCCGCGAGTGCCACCGCCAACACCGCCTTCCGCAGTGCCCTCGACGTCGTCCGCGAGGTGGAGCCGAGGATCGCCGCCGCCATCGGCCGGGAGATCGACGACCAGCGCGCCTCGCTCAAGCTGATCGCCAGCGAGAACTACGCCTCACCGGCCGTTCTGCTCGCCATGGGCAACTGGCTCAGCGACAAGTACGCCGAGGGCACCGCCGGCCGCCGCTTCTACGCGGGCTGCCGCAACGTCGACACGGTCGAGACGATCGCCGCGGAGCACGCCCGCGCGCTCTTCGGCGCGGACCACGCCTACGTCCAGCCGCACTCCGGCATCGACGCCAACCTGACCGCCTTCTGGGCCGTCCTCTCCCAGCGCGTCGAGAGCCCCGCCCTGCAGCGCGCCGAGGTCCGCAACGTCAACGACCTCACCGAGCAGGACTGGGCCGAGCTGCGCCACGAGCTGGGCAACCAGCGGATGCTCGGCATGTCCCTGGACACCGGCGGCCACCTCACGCACGGCTTCCGGCCGAACATCTCCGGCAAGATGTTCGAGCAGCGCAGCTACGGCACCGATCCGGTCACCGGCCTGATCGACTACGACGCGCTGCGGGCCACCGCCCGCGAGTTCCGCCCGCTGATCCTGGTGGCCGGCTACTCCGCCTACCCGCGACTGGTGAACTTCCGCGTCATGCGCGAGATCGCCGACGAGGTCGGCGCGACCCTGATGGTCGACATGGCGCACTTCGCCGGCCTGGTCGCGGGCAAGGTGCTGACCGGCGACCACGACCCCGTCCCGCACGCCCACATCGTCACCACCACCACCCACAAGTCGCTGCGCGGCCCGCGCGGCGGCATGGTGCTCTGCACCGCCGAGCTGGCCGAGCACGTCGACCGCGGCTGCCCGCTGGTCCTCGGCGGCCCGCTCTCGCACGTGATGGCCGCCAAGGCGGTCGCCTTCGCCGAGGCCCTCCGCCCCGAGTTCCGCACGTACGCCCGCGGCGTCGTCGACAACGCGCGGGCCCTCGCCGAGGGCCTGCTGCGCCGGGGCGGCACGCTGGTCACCGGCGGCACGGACAACCACCTGGTGCTCGCCGACGTCTCCGGCTACGGCCTGACCGGCCGGCAGGCCGAGGCGGCGCTGCTGGACTCCGGCATCGTCACCAACCGCAACTCCGTCCCGCAGGACCGCAACGGCGCCTGGTACACCTCCGGCGTCCGGCTCGGCACCCCCGCGCTGACCACCCGGGGCCTGGGCACCGCCGAGATGGACGAGATCGCCGCCCTGATCGACACCGTCCTGCGCGCCACCACTCCCGTCGCGACCTCCGCCGGCGCGCCGTCCAAGGCCCAGTACACCCTGGACGACGCGGTCCGCGAGGGCGTCGCCAAGCGCGCCGCCGACCTGCTGGCGGGCTTCCCCCTCTACCCGGGCGTCGACCTGGTCTGAGGCCCGCGCGGCCCGGCCCCCGCGGGGACCGGGCCGCGTGCCGGCGTGCTCAGTACTGCAGCGACTTGAGCTGCAGGAACTCCTCCAGGCCGGGGCGGCCCAGCTCGCGGCCGAGGCCCGAGTTCTTGTAGCCGCCGAACGGGGCGAGCGGGTTGAAGCGGCCGCCGTTGAGGTCGACCTGGCCGGTGTCGAGGCGGCGGGCGAAGGCGGCGGCGGTGTCGGTGTCCGCCGCCCAGACGCCGCCGGCCAGGCCGTACTGGGTGCCGTTGGCGAGTTCGGCGGCGTGGTCCTCGTCGCGGTAGGCGAGGACGGCCAGCACCGGGCCGAAGACCTCCTCCTGGGCGACCGTCATGTCATTGGTGACGTCGGCGAGGACGGTCGGCCGGACGTAGAAGCCGGTGTCCAGACCGGCCGGGGCGTCCGCCCCGCCGACGACCAGCCGGGCGCCCTCGGCGAGCGCGCCGGTGATGTAGCCGCGCACCCGCTCCCGCTGCCGGGCGCTGACCACCGGGCCGATCCGGGTCCGCGAGTCGGCCGGATCGCCCGGGAGGTACTTGGCGGCGGCCTTCGCGGCGAGTCCGACCGCCTCCTCGTACTGGTCCTGGTGCACCAGCAGCCTGGTCCAGGCGCTGCACGTCTGACCGGAGTTGGCGAACACGTTGGCGACGTTGACGTTGACCGCCCGGGCCAGGTCGGCGCCGGGCAGCACCACGTTGGCCGACTTCCCGCCCAGCTCCAGCGCGACCCGCTTGATGCCCCGCCCGGCGGTCTCGGCGACGGTCCGGCCCACGGCGGTGGAGCCGGTGAACGAGACCACGTCCACCTCCGGGTGCCCGACCAGGGCCGCGCCCGCCACCGCACCGGTGCCGGTGACCAGGTTGAACACCCCGGCGGGGAAGCCCGCTTCGTGGACCAGCCGCGCGAACAGCCGGGCGACCAGCGGGGTGTCCTCGGCGGGCTTGAGCACCACCGGGCAGCCGGCCGCCAGGGCCGGCACGACCTTGGCCACGATCTGGTGCAGCGGGTAGTTCCACGGCGTGATCGCCGCGACCACCCCGGCCGGCTCGGCGAGCACCACCGAGTTCCCGATCCGCTCCTCGAAGGGGTACTCGGCGAGCAGCGCGAGGTAGGAACCGGCCACGGCCAGCGGCAGGCCGGCGTGCACGGCGGTCGCGAAGCCGACCGGCGCGCCCAGCTCGGCGACCACCGTGTCGGCTATCTCCTCCTGGCACCCGGCCAGGCCGTCCCGCAGCCGGGTGAGCAGCGCCAGCCGCTCCTCGCGGGAGGTGGCGGCCCAACTCCGGGCCGCCCGGCGGGCGGCGGTCACGGCAGCGGCGACGTCGGCCGTGCCGCCGGCGGGGACGGTGGCGAGCACCTGTTCGGTCGCCGGGTTCAGTACCGTGATCGACCCGGCGTCCAGCGAGGGCCGCCATTCGCCGTCGATGTACTGGTCGCCGTACTGGGTGCCCTGCTCCGCGTCCTGCTGCACCGGGTGGTCCTCTCATCGGATCGTCCGCCCGAGGAGCCGCGCGGGGCCGCCGCTGGGGGCCGCCGGAGGTCGCTCGGGGGTCGCTGGGGGTCGCTGGCCAAAGGGCCAGTCAAGGCCGCCCGGGCAGCCCGGCGCAAGAGCCGGACCCCCCTACTGCCCGGCCTCCTACCTCTCCGGCCCCTACCGCCCCGGGGATGGTGACAAAACGGGCACGCGAGCGGCAGTATGGACGAACCGGTCCTCCCGGGCCGCCGTCCCGCCGAGTGCTCACAAACGCGCACCGGACGAAAACGTCCGTGCGACATCTCCTCAACTCCGGACAGCGGACGGTAGATTGCGGCGCACTCCGGTGTGCGTCACTACCGTGGGCAGCGGGTTCGAACGGCGTCCGCCCACGCCGGTCCGCAGGCTGCTCCGGAAGGCCGGGCGGTGACGTCCGTCGCCGGCCCGCGCACCCGTGCGCCCGGGCGGGTCCGCGCCGGAGGTCGTTCCCAGTGGTCGTCCGCACCGTGTGAGGAGCAACTTCGTGACCGACGCCGCGCTGAGCGCCGAGCAGTACCGGCCCACCGAGCCGGGCCGGCTCGATGACGTCCCCGGCTGGTTCTGGGACCACGACCGCCACCTCTTCGAGTGGTTCCTCGACCGCCAGGAGAAGGCGGGCGTCACCGGGGACCTGCTGGAGATGGGCGCCTACCTGGGGCGCAGCGCGATCGTGATCGGCGACCACCGGCAGCCCACCGAGACCTTCACGGTCTGCGACCTCTTCGACTCGGACGCCCCGGACGACGAGAACGCCGCCGAGATGTCCATGTCCTACCGGAAGTCGCTCACCCGGAAGGCGTTCGAGTCCAACTACTTGTCCTTCCACGACGCACTGCCGGAGATCATCCAGGCGCCCACCTCGGCACTGGCCGACGGCCGCCTCCCGGCCGGCGCGTTCCGCTTCGTCCACATCGACGCCTCGCACCTCTACGAGCACGTGGTGGACGACCTCCGGGTGGCCCGGGCGGCGCTCCAGCCGGAGGGCGTGGTGGTCCTGGACGACTACCGTTCCGCGCACACCCCGGGCGTCGCCGCCGCCACCTGGGAGGCGGTGTTCAACGGGGGCCTCACCCCGATCGTGCTGAGCGAGAGCAAGTTCTACGGCACCTGGGGCGATCCGGAGCCCGCCCGGCGCGCCCTGCTGGACCGGACCGGGCTGGCCGAGGGCGTCCAGCTCGCCGTCGAGCACCTGAACGGCCAGCGGGTGGTCCGGGTCGGCGGCAGCTCCCACGGCATCGCCCCGTTCCGCCCCTCGCGCCACCACGACCGGCTGGCCGCCGAGGCCGCCCGCCGGGAGGCGGAACGGGCCGAGGCGGAGGCCCTGCGCGCCCAGCAGGAGGCCGACGTCGACCTCGCCGTCCGCCGTGCCCGCGCCGCCGAACGCCGCCGCCCCGCCAACGTCGCCAAACGCGTCGCGGGCGACCTCCTCCCCCCGGTCCTCACCGCCGCCATCCGCCGCGCCCGCCGCGGCTGACCACCCCGGCGCGTCGGTCAGACCCGGGAGGCCTCGCCGGTCTGGCGGGGCAGGGTGGCCGCGGGGCCGGCGGCATCGGCGGCGGCCGTCTCGGCCAGTTCCCGCTTGACGGCGGCCAGCGAGGGGTTGGCCCAGGCGCTGGCCACGCCCCAGCGGTAGAAGGCGAGCCCGATCAGGGCGACGATCAGCAGGTCCCAGCCCTTGGGGAGGTAGCCCCGGCCGCCGAAGTCGGCGCTGCCGGCCCAGGAGACGGCGGCCATCACGAACAGGTAGGCGATCATCCAGGCGCCGGCCTTGAGGTGCGGCTTGAGCTCGGCCCACGGCTTGCGCAGTTCGTACCAGGCCCAGATCGGCAGGCCGGCGGCCATCAGCAGGATGACCTTGCCGGTCAGCGGCCAGCGGGCCCAGTAGAGCACCAGCGAGCCGAAGACCATCGCCACCGGGGCGATCACCGGCATCGCGCGCAGCCGGACCGGTCGCGGCAGCTCGGGGGCGAGGCGGCGCAGCGCCATCACCGCGACCGGGCCGGTGACGTAGGAGATCACGGTGGCGACCGAGACGATCTCGGCGAGCGAGCCCCAGCCGCGGAAGACCGCCAGGAAGAGGAAGGCGATCAGCAGGTTGAGCAGCAGGGCCGGGCGCGGGATGCCGGTCCTGGGGTCGACCCGGCCGAAGATCCTGGGCAGGTGGCCGTTCTCCTGCACGCCGTGGATCATGCGCGAGGTGGTGGCGGCGTAGATCATGCCGGTGCCGCTGGGGGAGACGAAGGCGTCCGCGTACAGCAGCAGCGCGAGCCAGTTGAGGCCCCAGGCGATCGACAGGTCGGCCAGCGGCGAGGTGTAGCCGAGCCCGCTCCAGCCGTTGCTCAGGTCCGCCGTCGGGACGGCGCCGAGGAAGGCCACCTGCAGCGCGACGTAGATCACCAGGGCGATCAGGATCGAGCCGATCACGGCCTTGGGCAGCGACTTGCCGGGGTCGCGGGCCTCGCCGGCCAGGTTCAGCGGGGACTGGAACCCGTTGAAGGCCCAGACGATGCCGGAGACGGCGACCGCCGTGAACACCGCGCTCCAGCCGTTCGGCGCGAAGCCGCCGTGGTCCGTGAAGTGGGCGGTGTCGAAGTGCGCCAGCAGCAGGGCGCCCGCGGTCAGCGTCGGCACGACCACCTTGAACACGGTGATCGCGGTGTTGGTCTTGGCGAACAGCGTGATCGCGAACCAGTTCAGCGCGAAGTAGCCGACCAGCAGCACGCTCGCCACGGCGACCCCGCTGACCGAGAGCTCCTCGCCGTCGAACAGGCCCTTCGCCCAGCCGAAGTGCCAGGAGCTCATGTACTGCACCGAGGCGGTGGCCTCGCCGGGGATCACCGAGACGATGGCGATCCAGTTGGCCCAGGCCGCCAGGTACCCGGCGAGCGAGCCGTGCGAGTACTGCCCGTACCGCACCATCCCGCCGGCCTTGGGGAACATCGACCCGAGCTCGCTGTAGGTCAGCGCGATGGTGAGCGCGACCGCGGCGCCGATCACCCAGGCGACGATCGAGGCCGGTCCGGCGAGCCGGGCGGCCCGCTCGGCACCGAAGAGCCAGCCGGAGCCGATGATCGAGCCGAGGCCCACGGCGGTGAGACTGATGGTGCCGAGCGAACGGCGGTAGTGCTGATGGGAAGCCGTCGTCGACTCAGGCGCGCTCAACGTATCGGTCCTCTGTCTCCTGGGGTTCCGGACAAACGCACAGCAGACTATGGTGCGAAATAGGACGAAAACCTCAGATGAAGCTCAGATCATCCGATTGTTGCCATCTCGTGTCCGAAGATCGGACACGTACGGACCTGCACCCTGCGGCGCCCGTGCCGCCCCATTCCCGCAGAGCCGCCGGCGCAGGCTCCTGCCGACCCATCCGGGCACAAAGAAATTCCCCGCAGGAACTCTTTCGAGTTCCTGCGGGGAATTGTTCTGGTGTCCGAGGGGGGACTTGAACCCCCACGCCCGATAAAGGGCACTAGCACCTCAAGCTAGCGCGTCTGCCATTCCGCCACCCGGACAGGGTGTGTGCTTCGGGGACTTTCTGCTCGCCCCCTCGGCGACAGAGAGAACATTACCAGGGTTCTGGAGTGCTTCTCACCTGCGTTTCCCCGGTAGGGACCACCGGGGTGGCGGGGATGGGTCGCAGGACTGAGCGAAGCGGTGGTTCAGGGGCGGGAAGCGGTCGGACTGTGACCGGCGGGCGGTCGGGAGCGGTCGGGAGTGGTCCGACACGGGCAAGTTGTCGACGGTGCGGCCGTGCCGGGGGCGGCTCTCCTAGCCTCTGTGGACCGAGGGCGCCATGAGCGGAACGCCTGATTCCCGGGGTCGCGGACGAAGGGCGGCTGGACGTGGAGCAGATCAGCGGGGCGGCGGAGGCCGAGCCCAGACGTGTGGCGTCCGGATGCCCGGCATCCGGACGCGCCGGGAGCGGGCCGGCCGAAGGGGTGTGGCGGTTCCCGGTGCCGGCGGTGGAGGCCTCGGTGCCGCGGACCAGGCACGCGGTGCGGGACCGGCTGCTGGCCCAGGGGATGGCGGGGGTGCGCTACCAGGAGCTGGTGGACGACCTGCTGCTGATCGTCTCGGAGCTGGTGGGCAACGCCGTGACGCACGCCGCCGAGCTGTCGCCGGAGGTGACCACCGAACTCGTGGTCGGAGCGGGCTGGGTCCGGGTGTCGGTCGAGGACGGCGACCCGTACCGGCCGAAGGCCCTGGAGAGCGACGCCGGGCGGACCGGCGGGCGGGGGCTGCTACTGGTGAAGAGCGTCACCCTGCAGGCGGGCGGGGTCTGCGACGTGGAGCGGACGGGGGAGGGCGGCAAAGTGGTCTGGGCCTCGCTGCCCATCCCCCGGGAGGACGCGCGGTAGCGGATGGTCCTACCAGTCCCGGCCGGCGATCTCGCGGATGCCGGGCAGCGCGGCCTCGAAGACGGTCCGGAACCACACCGAGAACGGCCGCTCGTCCTGGAGCTCGCGCAGCTCCTGCGCGGACACGAAGGCGAAGTCGTCCACCTCGTCCGGGTCGGGCACGACGTCGGCGGTGACCAGGCCGACGAACAGGTGGTTCCACTCCCGCTCGATCAGGCCGGAGGCCTCGTCCGGCAGGTCGTACCGGACGGTGCCGGCCTCGCAGAGGAGCGCGGGGGCGACGCCCAGCTCCTCGGCGGTGCGCCGGGCCGCGGCGACGAACGGCGGCTCGTCGGGGTACGGGTGGCCGCAGCAGGTGTTCGACCAGACGCCGGGGGAGTGGTACTTGCCGAGGGCCCGGCGCTGGAGCAGGAGCCGTCCCTGGCGGTCGAAGAGGAACACCGAGAACGCCCGGTGCAGCCGGCCCGGCTGCTGGTGGGCCCAGTGCTTCTCGGCGGTGCCGATCGTGACGCCCTCGTCGTCGACGAGCTCCAGCAGGATCTCGGTGCCGGCGGGCGCTCCGGCCGCGGCTCGGGGGTCGGCCGTCACGTCGGTCTCCACGTCGAGACCGGTGTCGATCTCCGAGGTGAAGTGCGTCGGGCTGGTCGGCGGACTCTGGGGCATGAGGCCTCTTTCGGGGGCAATGGGAGCACCGGTGGCGTCGTGCCCCAGTCTGCCGTACGGGTGGCGGTCCGCAGGCGTCCCACACACAACAGGGCGGATCATGACCGTTCCCGCACCATTCCCGGTATCGGAATGGGCGACGGATTAGCAGAGGCGTTCGGAACGCGTTCGGCGCCCGTTCGATTCCGACGGCGTGCGGACGGTGAACGGACACCTCGACGGCACCCCTCCTTCACCGCCGCCGGACCCGGTGTCCGCCCGGGCCACCGGCCGCGTTCGGGCTGGTCGCCACGGTCGCCTACCATCACTGATGACACGGTGCCCGCATCCTCGCCGGCATCGGCGCGCCACCCCGACGGCCTGCGGCGGCGCACGGTCCGGCGGCTTGCGGCAGCGCACAGCCCGCCGGGCGGCTGCGGCGTTCGGCCCGACGGATCAGCACAGCACGACGGATCAGGAGACCCCGCATGATCGGCCTCGTTCTGGCAGCCGGCGCCGGCCGCCGGCTGCGCCCGTACACCGACACCCTGCCGAAGGCGCTGGTGCCGGTCGACGGGGAGCGGACCGTCCTGGACCTCACCCTCGGCAACTTCGCCGAGGTCGGCCTGCGCGAGGCGGCGATCGTCGTCGGCTACCGCAAGGAGGCGGTCCAGGACCGCAAGGCGGCCCTGGAGCAGAAGTACGGCGTGAAGCTCACCCTGGTCGAGAACGACAAGGCCGAGGAGTGGAACAACGCCTACTCCCTCTGGTGCGCGCGCGAGCTCTTCGGCGAGGGCCTGCTGCTGGCCAACGGGGACACCGTGCACCCGGCCTCCGTCCAGCGGACCATGCTGGAGGGCAACCGGCGCCTCACCGAGGAGGGCCGCGCCCCCGGCATCCTGCTCGCCCTCGACACGGTGAAGAAGCTCGCCGACGAGGAGATGAAGGTCGTCGTCGACCCGGCCACCGGCATGCGGCGCATCACCAAGCTGATGGAGCCGGCCGAGGCGACCGGCGAGTACATCGGCCTCACCGTGATCAACCCGTCGGCCGCCGCCGACCTCACCGACGCGCTGCGCGCCACCTACGAGCGCGACCCGCAGCTGTACTACGAGGACGGCTACCAGGAGATGGTCGACCGCGGTCTGCGGATCGACGTGCAGCCGATCGGCGAGGTCTCCTGGGTCGAGGTCGACAACCACGACGACCTGGCCAAGGCGCGGGAGATCGCGTGCCAGTACTGACGCGGCTGGTGCCGTCGCCGGTCTTCGTGGAGATCCGCTCGGGGGCGCTCGACGCCCTCGGGGGGATCCTCGCCGACCAGCGGCTCTCCACCTCGGGCCGGATCGCGGTGGCGATCAGCAACGGCTCCGGGGCGGTGCTGCGCGAGCGGCTGGAGCCGGCCCTGCCGGGCGCCGACTGGTACAACGTCGACGACGGCAGCCTCGACAGCGCGGTGCGCCTGGCGGACGCGATGCGCGGCGGCCACTACGACGCGATCGTCGGCCTCGGCGGTGGCAAGATCATCGATGCCGCCAAGTACGCCGCCGCGCGGGTCGGCCTGCCGGTGGTCGCGGTGGCCACCAACCTCGCGCACGACGGCATCTGCTCTCCCGTCTCCACCCTCGACAACGACGCCGGCCGGGGGTCCTACGGCGTGCCCGGGCCGATCGGCATCGTGGTCGACCTCGACGTGATCCGGCAGGCTCCGCCGCGCTTCGTGGCGGCCGGCATCGGCGACGTCATCTCCAACATCTCCGCCTGCGCGGACTGGGAGCTGTCCCAGGCCGAGACCGGCGAGCCGGTGGACGGACTGGCCGTGGCGATGGCCCGTTCGGCGGGCGAGAACCTGCTGCGGCACCCAGGAAACCTTCAGGATCAGGACCTCCTGACAGCGCTCGCGGAAGCCCTGGTACTGTCCGGCATCGCGATGAACATCGCCGGCAGCACCCGGCCCTCGTCGGGGGCCTGCCACGAGATCTCGCATGCCCTGGACGTGCTGTATCCCAAGCGATCCGCCCAGCACGGCGAACAGGTCGGCCTCGGGGCCGCCTTCGCCAGCTTCCTGCGGGGCGAGCGCGAGCTGACCGGTCTGATCGTGGAGCGCCTGTCGCGCCACGGCCTGCCGGTGACCGCAGCTCAGATCGGCTTCACCGAGGCGGAGTTCACCGAGGCGGTGCACTACGCTCCGAACACCCGCCCGGGCCGCTTCACCATTCTTGAGCACCTCGACCTCTCCCCCTCAGCGATCAGGGACGCGTACGCCGACTATGTCCAAGCCGTCAACAGCTGACCCCGCCACGAAGGGCTCGCCCCCGGCCCCGGTGGATCTGACCCGCCGCCCCTCCGTCGAGGAGCTGCGCGCGGTGATCCACCCGGAGGGCATGCTCCAGCGCCGCAGCGCGGAGCACTGGGCGGGCCGCCTCTACATGCGGCGGATCTCGCTGCGGATCACCCGCGTGCTCTCCACCGTGACGGCGATCACGCCCAACGGTCTGACCTACCTGATGATGCTCACCGGCATCCTGGCCGGTGCCGCGCTGATCGTCCCGGGCCTCACCGGCGCGGTCCTCGGCGCCCTGCTCATCCAGGTCTACCTGCTGCTGGACTGCGTGGACGGCGAGGTCGCCCGCTGGCGCCGGCAGACCTCGCTCACCGGCGTCTACCTGGACCGGGTCGGCCACTACATGTCCGAGGCGGCCCTCCTGACCGGTCTCGGCCTGCGCGGCTGCGACCTCTTCCACCGGAGCGGCACCGCCTCGCACTGGGAGTGGGCCTTCCTCGGCACGCTCGCCGCGCTCGGCGCCATCCTGATCAAGTCCGAGACGGACCTGGTGGACGTGGCCCGGGCCCGCAGCGGTCTCACGGCGGTCGAGGACAGCGCCTCGGTGCCGCGTTCCTCCGGCGTGGCCAGGGCCCGCCGGGCGGCCTCCTTCCTCAAGTTCCACCGGCTGGTGGGCGCGGTCGAGGCCTCGCTGCTCATCCTCGCCGCGGGCGTCGCGGACGCCGTGCACGGCGGGCTGCTCTTCACCCGGCTCGCGGTGGTCGTGCTGGCCGCGATCGCGATGCTGCAGACCGTGCTGCACCTGCTGAGCATCGTCCTCTCCAGCAGGCTCCGGTGAGCGCCGTGACGGAGCACCTCCCGGCCGCCGCCGACACCTTCCGGCTCGGCGCGGTCATCATCACCATGGGCAACCGCCCGGCCGAGCTGAACGCCCTGATCGAGTCGGTCCGCGCCCAGGAGGGCCCGACCGTCGAACTGGCCGTGGTCGCCAACGGCGCCCCGCTGCCGCCGCTGCCGCCGGGCGTGCGCAGCGTCGAGCTGCCGGAGAACCTCGGCATCCCGGGCGGCCGCAACGTCGGCATCGAGCTGTTCGGCAAGGACGGCCGGGAGGTCGACGCCGTCCTCTTCCTGGACGACGACGGCCGGCTCCCGGGCACCGACTCGGCCCGGCTGCTGCGCGAGGCCTTCAGCGCCGACCCGGAGCTGGGGATCGTCAGCTTCCGGATCGCCGACCCCGACACCGGCGTCACCCAGCGCCGGCACGTCCCCCGGCTGCGCGCCAGCGACCCGCTGCGCTCCTCCCGGGTGACCACCTTCCTGGGCGGCGCGAGCGCCGTGCGCTGCACGGTGTTCGAACAGGCAGGCCAGCTGCCCGCCGAGTTCTTCTACGCGCACGAGGAGACCGACCTCGCCTGGCGCGCGCTGGACGCCGGCTGGGCCATCGACTACCGGGCGGACGTGGTGCTCCACCACCCGACCACCTCGCCCGCCCGGCACGCCACGTACTTCCACAACGTGGCCCGCAACAGGGTGTGGCTCGCGAGACGGAACCTTCCGGCCCTGTTCGTGCCTCTCTATCTGGGAACCTGGTTCCTGCTGACCCTGGCCCGCCGCCCCTCCCCGGAGGCGCTGAAGGCCTGGTGGGGCGGGTTCCGGGCGGGCTGGCGCGAACCCTGCGGTACGCGGCGGCCCATGCGATGGCGTACCGTTTGGCGACTGACCAGGCTGGGCCGACCGCCGGTCATCTGATCGTACGGTCGGGCGGCCCCGCGGTGATTTGAACCGTACGGTTCAGTCGTCGTACGGTCGTCCGATCGCAGCGGCCGGTGACCACGCACCGGCCGGACTCCCCCGTGATCCGAGTGGATCCCCCTCGGCGAAAGGCCGGCGGACCCCCGTCGACCGGCCTCCCCGACGATCCCGCGCGAAGGACGAATGTGTCGACAGTGAGTGAACCCGTCAGCCTCTCAGCCCCGAGGGGGGCGGACGCGGGCCTGACCCCCAAGCAGCTTGCGGACAAGTACGGTCTCGCGGTCAGCGGCAGACGACCCGGCCTCGTCGCATACACCAAGCAGCTGTGGGCCCGCCGGCACTTCATCTGGGCCTTCGCCACCGCCCGCCTGGTGGCCCAGTACACCGACGCCAAGCTCGGCCAGCTCTGGCAGGTCGTGACCCCGCTGCTGAACTGCGCGGTGTTCTACCTGGTCTTCGGTGTGATCCTGCGCAGCAAGGACGGGTTCCCGGACGGCACGTACACCGCGTGGCTCTGCATCGGTGTCTTCGTGTTCCAGTTCACCCAGAACGCGGTGCAGTCCGGCACCCGGGCGATCTCCGACAACCTCGGCCTGATCCGGGCCCTGCACTTCCCGCGTGCCTCGCTGCCGATCGCCTTCACGGTGATCCAGCTCCAGCAGCTGATGATCTCGATGGTGGTGCTGGTCGGCGTGGTGCTGGCCAGCGGCATCGAGCCCGGCCGGACCTGGCTCGCGGTGGCCCCGGCGCTCGTCCTGCAGTCGATGTTCAACACCGGGGTGGCCCTGGTGATGGCGCGGATCGGTTCCAAGACCAGTGACATCTCCCAGCTGATCCCGTTCGCGATGCGCGCCTGGATGTTCCTCTCCGGCGTGATGTTCAGCATCCAGGACAAGATCAACGGCTGGCCGGAGTTCTGGCAGAAGGTGATGCAGCTCAACCCGGCCTCGGTCTACATGGACCTGATCCGGCACGCCTTCGCGCCGGTCATCTACAACAAGCACGTCCCCCAGCACCAGGTGCTCCCGCCGCACCAGTGGGCGTACGGCATCGCCTGGGCGGTCGGGATGTTCGTGATCGGATACGTCTTCTTCTGGAAGGCCGAGGAGGAGTACGGCCGTGGCTGACACCGACCTGCGAAAGGGCCTGACCGTGCAGGACAGCGACGTCGCACGCGAGCCCACCGTCGTCGTCGACGACGTGCACATCGTCTACCGGGTGCACGGCGCCGGCTCCGGCAAGGGCAGCGCCACCTCCGCGATCAGCCGGATCATCAGCCGCAAGCGCTCCGCGGGCGTGCGCGAGGTGCACGCGGTGCGCGGGATCAGCTTCACCGCGTACAAGGGCGAGGCGATCGGCCTGATCGGCTCCAACGGCTCCGGCAAGTCGACCATGCTGGCCGCCATCGCGGGCCTGCTGCCGACCGAGAAGGGCGGCATCTACACCAACGGCCAGCCCTCGCTGCTGGGCGTCAACGCGGCGCTGATGAACGAGCTCACCGGCGAGCGCAACGTCGTCCTCGGCTGCCTGGCGATGGGGATGACCCCGGCCCAGGTGCGGGAGCGCTACCAGGACATCGTCGAGTTCTCGGGCATCAACGACAAGGGCGACTTCATCTCCCTGCCGATGCGCACCTACTCCTCCGGCATGGGCGCCCGCCTGCGGTTCTCCATCGCTGCGGCGAAGACCCACGACGTGCTGCTGATCGACGAGGCGCTGGCCACCGGCGACCAGGCGTTCCAGCAGCGCAGCAAGAAGCGGATCGACGAGCTGCGCGGCTCGGCCGGTACGGTCTTCCTGGTCAGCCACGACAACAGCTCGATCCGCGAGGTCTGCGAGCGGACCATCTGGATCGAGGCCGGCGAGCTGGTGATGGACGGCCCGACCGAGGAGGTCGTGAGCCGCTACGAGCGCGGCGACCGGCCGTAGGACCGCAAGGGCCCCGCACGGAGGGCCGGTGACCGGGGCAGCCCGGCCGCCGGCCCTCCGTCGTTCCCCGGCCCGCCCGACCCCGGGTGGAACCCCGCCGTCCCCCGGGTGGCCCGCCGCTGCCCGGGTGAGCGCCCCGCGCGCCGGGTGGGGCGCCCTTTTCCGGCGCGGGCGGTGGTGTCAGGCTGTAAGGCGCGGGGGTGGTGTGTCGCAGGTGACCCCCGATATCGGACGCGTGTCCGACTCGGGCCGGTCGTACCGAGCGGTGTAGAACGGGGGAGTGACAGCAGTGTCGGCTTCGGCCCAGCCCAGTAGTGAGTCCCGGCCCGGCGACGGGACGGCGGACGGTCCAGCGGGAGTGACCCTGGACAAGGCGAGCGCGGAGAACTTCCCGGTCGCCCCGTTCTTCCTGCCCGCCGCCTGGCGCGACGACCTGATGGCCGTCTACGGCTTCGCCCGGCTGGTGGACGACGCCGGCGACGGCGACCTCGCCGACCCGGCCGGCGCCGCCCGGCTGCTCGGGGTGGCCGGGCGGCCCCCCGCCACCACCCCTTCGGCCCAGCCCGCCCCGCCGGGTCCGGACGAGGTCGCCTTCCGGCTCGCACTGCTCGACGGGCTGGAGCGGGACCTCGACCGGGTCTTCGAGACCGCCCTGCGCCCCGCGGCCGCCGAGGCGCCCCGCCACCCGCTGATGCGCGCGCTCGTCCCGCTGGTGGACCGGCACGCGCTGACCCCGGAGCCGTTCCGCCGTCTGATCGAGGCCAACCGGGTGGACCAGACCACCGCCCGCTACGCCACCTACCGGGACCTGGTCGGCTACTGCACGCTCTCCGCCGACCCGGTGGGCCGGCTGGTGCTGGCCATCGCGGGCGTCTCCACGCCCGAGCGGATCGAGCTCTCCGACGCCGTCTGCAGCGGCCTCCAGGTGGTCGAGCACCTCCAGGACGTCGCCGAGGACCTCGCCCGCGGCCGGATCTACCTCCCGGCCGAGGACCTGGCCCGCTTCGGCGTCACCGAGGCCGACCTCGCCGCCCCGTCCGCCGGCGGCGCGGTGCGTGAGCTGGTCGCCTTCGAGGTCGGACGGGCCCGCACCCTGCTGGACCGCGGCGCGCCGTTGGTAGGTACGGTTCGGGGGAGGCTTCGACTGCTCCTGGCGGGATTCACCGCCGGCGGGTACGCGGCCCTGGCCGCCATCGAGGGCGCCGGGTACGACGTGCTCGCCCAGCAGACGAAGCCCGACAAGCGCCGCCTCGCAGCGAAGGCGGCGGCCATCTTCGCGAAGGGAAGGTGAACGCCCGAGTGGCGGCATCACCACTGGCGTCGGCGCAGGTCATGGCGGCGTACCGGTACTGCGAGGCAGTCACCGGACTGCAGGCCCGCAACTTCAGCTACGGCATCCGCCTGCTGCCGGAGCCGAAGCGGCTGGCCATGTCGGCCCTGTACGCCCTGGCGCGGCGGGTCGACGACATCGGCGACGGCGAGCTCCCCGCGGACCGCAAGGCCGAGGCACTGCTGCGCACGCGCGAGCTGCTGGACGAGATCCGCGCGGGGTCGGTGTCGGAGGACGACACCGACCCGATCAAGGTCGCCCTGGCGGACACCGCCCGGCGCTTCCCGATCCCGCTCGGCGGCTTCGACGAGCTGATCGACGGCGTCGAGATGGACCTCAAGGGCGCCGAGTACCAGACGTACGAGGAGCTCAAGGTCTACTGCCGCTGCGTCGCCGGCGCGATCGGCCGGATCTCGCTCGGCGTGTACGGCTGCGACGACCCCGAGCGCGGGGCCCGGTACGCCGACACGCTGGGCCTGGCGCTCCAGCTCACCAACATCCTGCGCGACCTGCGCGAGGACGCCCTCAACGGCCGCACCTACCTGCCCGCCGAGGACCTCGTCCGGTTCGGCTGCGAGCGGGGCTTCGCGCTGCCCAGGCCGCCGGCCGGCGCCGACTTCACCGGGCTGGTCGCCTTCGAGGCGGCCCGGGCCCAGGCCGCCTTCGAGGAGGGCCTGCGGCTGCTGCCGATGCTCGACCGCCGCAGCCGCGCCTGCACCGCGGCGATGGCCGGGATCTACCACCGGCTGCTCGGCCGGATCGCGGCCGAGCCGGAGTCGGTGCTGCGCGGCCGGGTCTCGCTGCCGGGCTGGGAGAAGGCGTACGTGGCGCTTTCCGGGCTCGCCGGGGGGCGTTCTTGATTCTCGCCGCACTTCTGTCACGCTGTGTCAGCGGGGAATCACTTATGGGTAGAGCCGTGTTGACCACCGTGTTGGGCACGACCGTGTTGACCACGAGCGCCCCGGACCGGACCGGGTCGGGCGCCGGATGCGAGGGGGAGGGCCGATGACCGGGCGAGCCGATGCCGCGCGCCCGGCCGCCGTCGTGGTCGGCGGCGGCCTGGCGGGCATCACCACCGCGCTCCGGCTGGCCGAGGCCGACCACCGGGTCACCCTCGTCGAGGGCCGTCCCCGGCTGGGCGGCCTGGCCTTCTCGTTCCAGCGCGGCGAGCTGACCGTCGACAACGGCCAGCACGTCTACCTGCGCTGCTGCACCGCCTACCGGGGCCTGCTGGACCGGCTCGGCGCGAGCCGGCTGGTCCACCTCCAGGACCGGCTGGACGTTCCGGTGCTCGGCGTGTCCGGGCCCGAGGCCGCGCCGGTGCGCACGCTCGGCCGGCTCCGCCGGGCGGGCCTGCCCGTCCCGCTGCACCTGGCCGCCAGCCTGGCCACCTACCCGCACCTGGCGCCCGCCGACCGGGCCCGGGTGGTCCGCGGCGCGATCGCGCTCCAGGGCCTCGACCTCGCCGATCCGGCGCTGGACGCGGTCTCGTTCGGTGACTGGCTGCGCCGCCACGGGCAGAACGGGCGCACCATCGCCGCGCTCTGGGACCTGGTCGGCGTGGCCACCCTGAACGCCCGGGCCGACCAGGTGTCGCTGGCGCTGGCCGCGATGGTCTTCAAGACCGGCCTGCTCTCCGATCCGGGCGCCTCCGACATCGGCATGGCAGCCGTCCCGCTCGGCGTGATCCACCACGACCGGGCGCTCGCCGAGCTGGAGCGCGCCGGCGTGCAGGTACTGCTGCGAGCCCGGGCGACCGAGCTCAAGCCGTCCGCCCCGCAGCACGCCGTCCGGCTGGAGAGCGGCGAGCTGCTCACCGCCGACACGGTGGTGCTGGCCGGCGCCCAGGACACCGCCGCCGCCCTGCTGCCGCCCGACGCCGTCGACGCCCAGCAGCGGCTGGCCGGCTTCGGCACCGCGCCGATCCTCAACGTGCACGTGGTCTACGACCGCAAGGTGCTGCGGCGCCCGTTCTTCGCCGCGCTCGGCTCGCCGGTGCAGTGGGTCTTCGACCGCACCGCGCACTCCGGGCTGGCCGCCACCGAGCTGGGCCGGGCCCACCCCGGGGCTCAGTACCTGGCGCTCTCCCAGTCCGCCGTCCAGGACGAGATCGACCTGCCGGTGGCCGAGCTGCGCCGCCGCTACCTGCCCGAGCTGGCCCGGCTGCTCCCCGCCGCCGGCGGGGCCGAGGTGCTGGACTTCTTCGTCACCCGCGAGCGCACCGCCACCTTCGACCCGGCCCCGGGCACGGCCGCCGTCCGCCCGACGGCCCGGACGCACGTCCCCGGCCTGCTGCTGGCCGGCGCGTGGACGGCCACCGGGTGGCCCGCGACCATGGAGGGCGCCGTCCGCAGCGGCCACGCCGCGGCCGACGCGGCGCTCGCCGGCGCCGGCACCCGGCTCCCGGTGGACCGCGGCGACGGGAGGTGGCCCCGGTGACCCAGGGCCCCGCCGCCGGTCCCGGCGACCCCGCGAGATCCGGCCGCCCCACCGCCGGCCGCACCGGTCTCATCGACATCGCAAGCGCCCGGCCGTCCCGCGCGGCCCGGCACCACCAGGGAGAGGGAACGCACGTGGAGTCACGCACCGGCACTGCCGTCGGAGGCACGGCGCACGCCGAACCGGTCTCGGTGCCGGAGCTGCTCGCCCGCAGCCGCACGCTCTGCACCCCGCCGTTGCGGGCCGCCGTCGCCCGTTTGGCCGCACCGATGGACACCGTCGGGGCCTACCACTTCGGCTGGATCGACCGGGACGGCACGCCGGCCGCGGGGGACGGCGGCAAGGCCGTGCGCCCCGCCCTGGCCCTGCTCTCGGCCCAGGCCGTCGGCGCCCCGGCGGAGGCCGGTGTGCCCGGTGGGGTGGCCGTTGAACTGGTGCACAACTTCTCCCTGCTCCATGATGATCTGATGGACGGTGACGAGACCAGACGGCACCGGGCCACCGCCTGGACGGTCTTCGGACCGGCCCAGGCGATCCTGGTGGGCGACGCCCTGGCGACGCTCGGTACCGAGGTGCTGCTCGACGCGGCCACCGCCGGTGGCACGAGCCCCGCCGACGCCGCGCGCGCCGTCCGGCTCCTCACCACCGCCACCCGTCGGCTCATCGACGGCCAGGCCATGGACGTCGCCTTCGAACAGCGGGACAGCGTCACCGTCGCCGAGTGCCTGGAGATGGAGGGCGGCAAGACCGCCGCCCTGCTCGCCGCCGCCTCCGCGATCGGCGCCGTCCTGGCCGGCGCCGACGACCGGGTCTCGGACGCCCTCCAGCGCTACGGCCACCACCTCGGACTGGCCTTCCAGGCGGTGGACGACCTGCTCGGCATCTGGGGCGCCACCGAGGTCACCGGCAAGCCGCACTGGGGGGACCTCCGCCAGCGCAAGAAGTCCCTGCCGGTGGCCGCGGCCCTCGCCGAGGGTGGCCCGGCCTCGCGCCGGCTCGCCGAACAGCTGGCCGACCCCTCGGGGCGCGGCGAGGAGAGCGAGCCCGAGCTCGCCGCCCGCGCCGCGCTGATCGAGGAGGCCGGCGGCCGCGCCTGGACCCAGGAGGAGGCCCGCCGCCAGCACACGACTGCCCTCGCCGCTCTGGACGAGGTGCCCATGCCCGATGTGGTGCGCGAGCACTTCGTCGCACTCGCCGAATTCGTGGTGGTACGAGAGAGGTGACGTTACGTTGACAGCAACCGCGGACGGCCGGCTCGACCCTGAGTACGATTCCGAGCCGGTCGCGGTGGGCGACCGCCCCCCGGCGCTGCTGAGCGCCGGGCGGTCGGCCGACCGGCCCGACCAGGAGCAGGACGGTCCGCTCTCGGCCGAGGAGGCACTGGCGCGCGCCACCACCCACCTGCTCTCGCTGCAGAGCTCCGAGGGCTGGTGGAAGGGCGACCTGGAGACCAACGTCACCATGGACGCCGAGGACTTACTGCTCCGGCAGTTCCTCGGGATCCGGACGGAGGAGCAGACCAAGGCCACCGCCGAGTGGATCCGCTCCCAGCAACGGGAGGACGGCACCTGGTCCACCTTCCACGGCGGACCGGCGGAGCTCTCCACCACGGTCGAGGCCTACGTCGCCCTCAAGCTCGCCGGTGACGATCCCGACGCCCCGCACATGCTCGCCGCCGCCCGCTACGTCCGGTCCGCCGGCGGCATCGCGGCCGCCCGGGTCTTCACCCGGATCTGGCTGGCCCTCTTCGGCTGGTGGCCCTGGGCGCGGCTGCCCGAGATGCCACCGGAGATCATCTTCCTGCCCAAGTGGCTCCCGCTGAACATCTACGCTTTCGGATGCTGGGCCCGGCAGACCATCGTGCCGCTCACCATCGTCTCGGCGCACCGCCCGGTGCGCCCCGCGCCGTTCCCGCTGACCGAGTTGCACACCGACCCGGAGCACCCCTTCCCCGAGCGCCCGCTCGCCCCCGCCACCACCTGGGACGGCGTCTTCGAACGCCTGGACAAGGTGCTGCACGCCTACCACCGCCGGGCGCTGCGCCCCCTGCGCCGGCTCGCCCTCTCGCAGGCCTGCCGCTGGATCGTCGAGCGGCAGGAGGCGGACGGCTGCTGGGGCGGCATCCAGCCGCCCGCCGTCTACTCGCTGATCGCCCTGCACCTGGAGGGCTACGAACTCGACCATCCGGTGATGCAGGCCGGCCTCTCCTCCTTCGACCGCTTCACCGTGCACACCGAGGACGGCCGGCGCTGGCTGGAGGCCTGCCAGTCCCCGGTCTGGGACACCTGCCTGGCCACCATCGCGCTGGCCGACGCCGGGCTGCCGGCCGATCACCCCGCGCTGGTCTCGGCCGTCGACTGGATGCTCGCCGAGGAGATCACCCGGCGCGGCGACTGGTCCGTCCAGCGGCCCTCGCTCGCCCCCGGCGGCTGGGCGTTCGAATTCGAGAACGACACCTACCCCGACATCGACGACACCGCCGAGGTGGTGCTCGCCCTGCGCCGGGTGGCCCACCCCGATCCCGCCAAGGTGACCGGCGCGGTCGACCGCGGGGTCGGCTGGAACCTCGGCATGCAGTCCAAGAACGGCGCCTGGGGCGCCTTCGACGTCGACAACACCAGCACCCTGCCCAACAAGCTGCCGTTCTGCGACTTCGGCGAGGTGGTCGACCCGCCGTCCGCCGACGTCACCGCCCACGTGGTGGAGATGCTCGCCGAGGTCGGCAAGGGCAAGGACCCCCGCACCCGCCGGGGCGTGGAGTGGCTGCTGCGCAACCAGGAGGCCGACGGCTCCTGGTTCGGCCGCTGGGGCACCAACTACATCTACGGCACCGGCTCGGTGCTGCCCGCCCTGGTCGCGGCCGGCGTCCCGGACGAGCACCCGGCGATCCGCCGCGCCGTCCGCTGGCTGGAGGACCGGCAGAACACCGACGGCGGCTGGGGCGAGGACATGCGCTCCTACGAGGACCCGGCCCGCTGGGCCGGGCGCGGCGACTCCACCGCCTCGCAGACCGCGTGGGCGCTGATGGCGCTGCTCGCCGCCGGCGAGGGCCCGGACGGCCGGGCCAACCCGGCGGTCGTGCGCGGGGTCGACTGGCTGGCCCGCACCCAGCTGCCCGAGGGCACCTGGGACGAGCCGCAGTTCACCGGGACGGGCTTCCCGTGGGACTTCTCCATCAACTACCACCTCTACCGGCTGGTCTTCCCGGTCACCGCGCTCGGCCGGTACCTGCACGGCACTCCCGCCACCGGCCGGGACAGCGTCCCCGGTGCCAAGGGCGCCCCGGCCGGCGGCAGCCCGGTGATCGGGGCGGCCCGGTGAAGCCCGCTCCGCTGCTGGTGCTCTGCGCACTCGGCCCCGAGGTCTGGGCCCTGCGCGGAGGGGACTGGCGCGGCGCCGCCGGCGGGCCGCCGGTACTGGTCCGCACCGGTGTCGGTCGCCGCCGGGCCGCCCACACGGTCAGACGGCTGCTCACCTCGGCCCCCGGCGGCTACGGCGCCGTCGTGGTGGCCGGATTCGGCGCGGCCGTCGCGCCGGGAATAACACCCGGTGACGTGATCGTTGCGGACGGCGTGCGCGATGCCGAGGGGAACCTCTTCGCGGTCGACTCCGGGCCCGAGCTCAGCCGGGCGCTGAAGACGCGCGGGCTGACGGCCCACACCGGCGTGCACCACACCGCCGACCACGTGGTGCGCGGTCTGGAGCGGCGCGCCCTGCACCTGCAGGGCGCACTCGCCGTCGACATGGAGGCCGCGGCGGTCCTCGCCGCCCTCCAGGAGATCCGCCCGGCCCTGCCCGCCGCCGTCCTGCGGGTGGTGGTCGACACCCCCGAGCGCGAGCTGCTGCGCCCGGGCACCCTGCCGGCCGGCGTCCGCGCCTGGCGGACGCTGCGGGCCACCGTGCCCGCGCTCGTCGACTGGCACGAGCAGAACCGGCCGCGGCCGGCAGGCCCGCGGTCCGCAAGCCTCAACCACCCCACACCCTCGACGCTCCCTCAGGAGGCGAGCTAGCCATGGCCATGCCGTTGCGCCAAACCGTGCGGGTCGGCACCTACCTCATGCAGCAGAAGCTCAAGCGGCGGGACAAGTTCCCACTGATCGTCGAGCTGGAGCCGCTCTTCGCCTGCAACCTCGCCTGTGAGGGGTGCGGCAAGATCCAGCACCCGGCGGGTGTGCTGAAGCAGCGGATGCCGGTCGCCCAGGCGGTCGGCGCGGTGCTGGAGTCGGGCGCCCCGATGGTCTCGATCGCCGGCGGCGAGCCGCTGATGCACCCGCAGATCGACGAGATCGTCCGCCAGCTGGTGGCGCGCCGCAAGTACGTCTTCCTCTGCACCAACGCGCTGCTGCTGCGCAAGAAGCTGGACAAGTTCACCCCCTCGCCGTACTTCACCTTCACCGTGCACATCGACGGGCTGCGCGAGCGGCACGACGCCTCGGTGGCCAAGGAGGGGACCTTCGACGAGGCGGTGGAGGCGATCAAGGAGG
The DNA here is from genome assembly GCF_042737525.1 of Kitasatospora sp. NPDC059973. Taxonomy (NCBI): domain Bacteria; kingdom Bacillati; phylum Actinomycetota; class Actinomycetes; order Kitasatosporales; family Streptomycetaceae; genus Kitasatospora; species Kitasatospora sp. NPDC059973. The sequence goes on from NZ_JBHWUI010000021.1 coordinate 48,943, forward strand.
CCAAGCGGCGCGGCTTCCGGGTCACCACCAACAGCACCTTCTTCAACACCGACACCCCGCAGACCATCATCGACGTGCTGGACTACCTCAACGACGACCTCAAGGTCGACGAGATGATGATCTCCCCGGCGTTCGCCTACGAGAAGGCGCCCGACCAGGAGCACTTCCTCGGCGTGGAGCAGACCAGGGAGCTCTTCCGCAAGACCTTCTCCGGCGGCAACCGGCGCCGCTGGCGGCTCAACCACAGCCCGCTCTTCCTGGACTTCCTGGAGGGCAAGGTCGACTTCGAGTGCACCGCCTGGGGCATCCCCAACTACTCGCTCTTCGGCTGGCAACGCCCCTGCTACCTGATGGCCGACGGGTACGTGCCCACCTACCGCGAACTGATCGAGAAGACCGACTGGTCGAAGTACGGCCGCGGCAAGGACGCGCGCTGCGCCAACTGCATGGCGCACTGCGGCTACGAGCCGACCGCCGTCCTCGCCACCATGGGCTCGCTCAAGGAGTCGCTGCGCGCGCTCACGGAGACCGTCGGCGCCAACCGCGGTCACTGACCGCGCCCCGCCCGGCACGGGGCCGCCCCCGTGCCGGGCGGTCCTGCCACAGGGGGGCACCACAGCACTGCTCCGAGTCGTGAGGTGAACACATGCCACTGCTCTCCGGCGCCACGTCCCCGGCCGACCTCAGAAAGATCCCGGCCGCCGACCTCCCACTCCTCGCCGACGAGATCCGCGCCTTCCTGATCGATGCCGTCACCCGGACCGGAGGCCACCTCGGCCCGAACCTCGGGGTCGTGGAGCTGACCATCGCGCTGCACCGGGTGTTCGACTCGCCCTACGACCGGATCGTCTGGGACACCGGCCATCAGAGCTACGTTCACAAACTGCTCACCGGGCGGCAGGACTTCTCGAAACTGCGTTCCAGGGGAGGCCTGTCCGGCTACCCCTCGCGCGCGGAGTCCGAGCACGACCTGGTCGAGAACTCGCACGCCTCCACCGCCCTCTCCTACGCCGACGGCCTCGCCAAGGCCGCCCAGCTGCTCGGCCAGCACGACCGGCAGACCGTCGCGGTGATCGGTGACGGCGCGCTCACCGGCGGGCTCGCCTGGGAAGCGCTCAACAACATCGCCGAGGCGCGGGACCGCCCGCTGGTGATCGTCGTCAACGACAACGAGCGCTCCTACGCCAGGACCATCGGCGGCCTCGCCCACCACCTCGCCACGCTGCGCACCACCCAGGGGTACGAGCGCTTCCTCGCCCTCGGCAAGGAAGCGCTGCAGCGCACCCCGCTAGTCGGGCAGCCGATCTTCGACGCGCTGCACGGCGCCAAGAAGGGGTTCAAGGACGCCTTCGCCCCGCAGGGCATGTTCGAGGACCTCGGGCTCAAGTACCTCGGCCCGATCGACGGCCACGACCTGGGCGCCGTCGAGCAGGCGCTGCGCCAGGCTCGCGGCTTCGGCGGCCCGGTCATCGTCCACTGCCTGACCGTCAAGGGCCGCGGCTACGGTCCGGCCGAGCAGGACGAGGCGGACCGCTTCCACGCCGTCAACCCGATCGACCCGTACACCTGCCTGCCCATCGCGCCCAGTGCCGGGGTCTCCTGGACGTCGGTGTTCGGCGAGGAGATGCTCGCGCTCGGCGCCGAGCGGCCGGACGTGGTCGCGATCACCGCCGCGATGCTCCAGCCGGTCGGGCTGGCGAAGTTCGCCAAGGCCCACCCGGAGCGGACCTTCGACGTGGGGATCGCCGAGCAGCACGCCGTGACCAGTGCGGCGGGGCTGGCCACCGGCGGGCTGCACCCGGTGGTCGCGGTCTACGCGACCTTCCTCAACCGGGCCTTCGACCAGGTCCTGATGGACGTCGCCCTGCACCGGCTGGGTGTGACCTTCGTCCTCGACCGCTCCGGGGTGACCGGGCCGGACGGCGCCTCGCACAACGGCATGTGGGACATGTCGATCCTCCAGGTCGTCCCCGGCCTGCGGCTGGCGGCCCCGCGCGACGCCGACCAGCTGCGGGCCCAGCTGCGCGAGGCGGTGGAGGTGACGGACGCGCCGACGGTGATCCGGTTCCCCAAGGGGAACATCGGGCCGGCCGTCCCGGCCGTGGAGCGGATCGGCGGCGTCGACGTGCTGCTGCGGACCGGCGAGCTGCCGGAGATCCTGCTGGTCGCGGTGGGCACCATGGCGGGCGCCGGGCTGGACGCGGCGCGCCTGCTGCTGGCCGAGGGGTTCACCGCGACGGTCGTCGACCCGCGCTGGGTCAAGCCGGTCGACCCGGCCCTGCCCGCGCTGGCCGCCGCGCACCGGCTGGTCGTCACGGTCGAGGACAACGGCCGGACCGGCGGCGTCGGCGCGGCGGTCGCCCAGGCGCTGCGGGACGCCGACGTGGACGTCCCGGTGCGGGTGCTCGGCCTGCCGCAGGAGTTCCTCGGCCACGCCGCCCGGGGCGAGATCCTGGAGGAGGCCGGGTTGACCGGCACCGGGGTCGCCGCGCAGACCGCGGCCTTCGCCAAGAACCTGCTACCGACCCGAGGAGCGAACCAGCGCCATGCAGGCTGACCCCGGCAACGAACCCCGCTTCGACCTCGCCGCCCTGCTCGCCGAGCGCGGGGGCGAACGGTACGAGCTGCACAGCCGCCACCTGAATCCGCAGCTGCCGCGGATGCTGCACACCATCGGCTTCGACAAGTACTACGAGCGCGCCGAGGGCCCGTACTTCTACGACGCCGAGGGCAACGAGTACCTCGACATGCTCGCCGGGTTCGGCATCTTCGCGCTCGGCCGGCACCACCCGGTGGTGCGCGGGGCCGTCCAGCAGGTGATGGACCTCGACCTGCCGGACCTGGTCCGGTTCGACTGTTCGCCGCTGCCCGGCCTGCTCGCGGAGCGGCTGCTCTCGTACGCGCCGGGGCTGGACCGGGTCTTCTTCGGCAACAGCGGCACCGAGGCGGTCGAGACGGCCCTGAAGTTCGCCCGCTACGCCACCGGGCGCCGGCGCGTGCTCTACGCCGACCACGCCTTCCACGGGCTGACCACCGGTTCGCTCTCGGTCAACGGCGAGAGCGGGTTCCGCAAGGGCTTCGATCCGCTGCTGCCGGACACCGCGATCCCGCTCGGTGACCTCGGGGCACTGGCCAAGGAGCTGAAGAAGGGCGACGTCGCGGCCCTGATCGTGGAGCCGATCCAGGGCAAGGGCGTGCTGGCCCCGCCGCCCGGCTGGCTGCGGGCGGCGCAGGAACTCCTGCACGAGCACAAGGCGCTGCTGATCTGCGACGAGGTGCAGACCGGCATCGGCCGGACCGGGGAGTTCTTCGCCTACCAGCACGAGGAGGGCGTGCTGCCCGACCTGGTCTGCGCGGCCAAGGCGCTCTCCGGCGGCTACGTCCCGGTCGGGGCGACGCTCGGCAAGGGCTGGATCTTCGAGAAGGTCTACTCCTCGATGGACCGGGTGCTGGTGCACTCGGCCAGCTTCGGCTCCAACGCGCAGGCGATGGCGGCGGGCCTGGCGACCCTGGAGGTGATGCGGGACGAGAAGGTGGTCGAGAACGCCCGCGCCGTCGGGGACCGGTTCCGGGAGCGGCTGGCGGCGCTGGTCGACCGGTACGAGCTGCTGGCCGAGGTCCGCGGCCGGGGCCTGATGATCGGCATCGAGTTCGGCCGGCCGAAGTCGCTGAAGCTGCGGACCGGGTGGACGGCGCTGCAGGCGGCCCGCAAGGGCCTGTTCGCCCAGATGGTGGTCGTCCCGTTGCTGCAGCGGCACCGTATCCTCACCCAGGTCTCCGGCGACCACCTGGAGGTGATCAAGCTGATCCCGCCGCTGATCATCACCGACCGGGACGTGGACCGGTTCATCGACGCCTTCACCGACGTGATGGACGACGCGCACCGCGGGAGCGGCCTGATGTGGGACTTCGGGCGGACGCTGGTGAAGCAGGCGGTCGGCAACCGCTGAGCGGGCCGGGCCGCGGCGGAGTGGGGAGTGGGGCCGGGCCGCCAAACCCAACCCGGGGTTACACCCCGGCAAACTTCGGGACGCCGCGCCCGCTGAAGTAGAGGAATTACTACCCCGCGGCAAA
>NZ_JBHWUI010000021.1:53026-71403 GCF_042737525.1 Kitasatospora sp. NPDC059973
TTTGGTACTTCGGGGGCTCGCTGGTTACGCAGGCGGTCGCCACCCGCTGAGCGGGCCGGGCCGCGGGGGTGTGGTAAGTCGGCCGGGCCGACTTCCCACTCCGTGGGAGACACCGCGTCAGAGCTCGGTCCGGCGGCGCCGGATGACGATGACGAGATCGACCACGGCGAACAGGGTGAGGAGCCCGCAGGCCACCGCGAATCCGGTGAGCGTGCCCCGGCCGGGCGCGCCGTACGCCGGGGCGTTGGCGGCCCATATCGCGAAAGCCACCGTCGCGACGGCGAACAGCGGGGTGAAGGTCAGGGAGAGCAGATAGCGCAGTTTGAGGTCGCTCCGGGCGGTACTGGGTTCGGTGCCGCTGCGCCAGCGCCGCGGCGTCGTGGCTCGCATACCCGCGCACCTCCCGTCGGACGGGATCCGGTCTACGATTCCAGCGTACGTCCGGGTACGAGCGGGGGAGGGGCGATGCCGGAAGCGGACGCGGAGGGCTACGCGGGCCTGCGGGTCGAGCGGGCGCGGGAGCTGGCCCACCGGGACGGCTGGACCTCGGTGCGGGTCCTCCAGCCGGGGGCGATGATGACCATGGACCACCGCGAGGGGCGGCTCAACCTCGCGGTGCGCGACGGGGTCGTGGAACGCAGCTGGGAGGGGTGAGCGCCGGCCCCCGGCGCCGGGCGGCCCGCTGTTCGAGGGCGGTCACCAGGGGCTCCAGGAGAGGCAGCGAGAGCAGCACCAGCAGGCCCGCGGCCCAGCCGGCCAGGACGTCGGTGACCCAGTGGGTGCCCAGGTAGATCGTGGTGAGCCCGACCGAAGCGGCGGTGGCGCCGGCGAGCACCGCGCCGCCGCGCCGCCACCGGACCGCCAGGTAGGCCAGGACGCCCCAGGTGACCACCGCGTTGGCGGTGTGCCCGGAGGGGAATATGGTGCCGCCGGAGAAGAGTTCGGGCGAGCCGACGTAGTGCGCGTAGTGGGGGCCCAGTCGGCCGGTGACGATCTTCACCGCGCCCACCGTGACGTTGAGCAGCAGCAGGGCTGCCCCCATCACCAGCAGCGGGCGCAGGCGCCGCAGCCGGAGGGCGCGCCAGCCGAGCCAGGCGAAGGCCGCCACGGCGGACGGGCCGCGCTGCCCGGCCACCACCCAGTTGTCGAGCAGCGGCTGCGGCCCGGGCCACCGTTCGTAGGGGCGGGCGAGGCGCACCGCCCAGTCGAGGTCGACCAGCGGGGTGTCGAGGAGGACGCCCGCCACCACCATCAGGTAGCCGAGCGAGGTGAGGGCCAGCAGCCCCGCGCGCCGTCGGCCGAGCGGGGGCCAGCCGGGTTCTCCGGAGGTGCGGCGGGAGCGCTTGCCGCGGGCGGTCGGGTTCTCCTGCACTTCACTCGGCGCTCGCACGCGGGTGACCCTACCCAGTGGACCGGCGTGACTCCCGGTGGAATTCGGAATTCTTCGGAGCGGCGTTTGAATGACCGGATCGCCCTCGCTCCGGTCCGATTTCCCGATATTCCCCTGTCGAATGTGCAAGCGAACACCGATCGCCCATTCCCAAGGGCGGGCAAAACACACGGAGTAGGAGACCGGCCACGCCGGTTCCCACTCCGTGGTAACCCTGTGTAGGTTCGATGGCTCAGTCGAGGGGACCGCCGGCCACGTAGATGACCTGGCCGGAGACGAATCCGGCGCCCTCGCTCGCCAGGAACGAGATGGTGTGCGCGACGTCCTCGGGCACACCGACCCGCTGGACCGGGATCTGCGAAGCGGCGGCCTTCTTGAACTCCTCGAACTCCATCCCGACCCGGGCGGCGGTGGCCGCCGTCATGTCGGTGGCGATGAATCCGGGGGCGACCGCGTTGGCGGTGACGCCGAAGCGGCCGAGTTCGATGGCGAGGGTCTTGGTGAAGCCCTGCAGACCGGCCTTGGCGGCGGAGTAGTTGGCCTGGCCGCGGTTGCCCTGGGCCGAGGAGGAGGACAGGTTGATCACGCGGCCGAAGCCGGCGTCCACCATGTGCTTCTGCACCGCGCGGGTCATCAGGAAGGCGCCGCGGAGGTGAACGTTCATGACCGTGTCCCAGTCGGACTCGGACATCTTGAAGATCAGGTTGTCGCGCAGCACGCCCGCGTTGTTCACGAGGACGACCGGCGGGCCGAGTTCGGCGGCGATCCGGTCCACGGCGGCCTGCACCTGTCCGGCGTCCGAGACGTCCGCTCCGACGGCGATCGCCCGGCCGCCGGCGGCGGTGATCCGGTCGACGGCGTCCTGGCCGGCCGCCTCCTCCAGGTCCAGCACGGCGACGGCGTAGCCGTCGGCCGCCAGCCGCTCGGCGGTGGCGGCGCCCAGGCCGCGTGCGGCGCCGGTGACGACGGCGACCCTGGGGGCGGTGCTCTGCTCGGTCATGCTCGCTCTCGTCTCTCTCGGATCTCGCCGGGAGGCTCCCGCGGAGTCGCCCGGCGGAGGGTGGACCGCTGAGTGGGCCACACCCTACCGGCGAGTAGGGTGCGCGGCCAGGGCGGAAGGCGCAGGTGACCGAGGGTAAGGACCGGCCGGTCGGCTTTCTCCTGCGAACGGGTTACCCACGGGTCGGCACGGCGCGTAAATATGCCAATGTTGCCGAACCTGCGTCTACTATCCGCCCCCGCCTGCCAGCAAGGGCCAGCCGTTTGTATAGTGTCCGCCAGCAGCCACCGGCTGCACGGCTGGAGCGCCCTCCCTCACAGCGGGACGCCCACTCGCCGTTACTGCCCCACCCGGGTGTCCCACACACACCGGGTGTGACATCGGGACGGATACATGGTGCTGGGGGAGATCCCGACGACCCGCGTGTCCGCGCGACTGCAGCAGTCGCCCGGGCACCTGATCCGCGTTGCACAGCAGGTACACACCCGTCTGTGGTCCGAACACGTCGGAGCCGATCTCACGGCTCCGCAGTTCGCCGTTCTGCTGGTCCTCGCCCTCGAACCGGGTGCTGACCAGCGGACGGTCGGCGAGCGCGCCTCGCTGGACAAGGCCACGATGGCCGAGATGGTCGCCCGGCTCGTCCGGCGCGGCCTGGTGTTGCGACGCCGCGATCCGGCCGACGGCCGGCGCAAACTGCTCGCTCTCTCGCAGAGCGGCGCACAGGCGGTGCGCGAGGCCACCGGCGGAGTGGTCCGCGTGCAGCGCACGCTCTTCGAGCCGCTCGCGGCCGAGGAGCAGCTGGAGATTGTCCGGGTGATGGCCAAGATAGCCAGGCTTGAACCCGCTGCGGTCGCCGTCCTCACCGACGCGCGGCCGATGCTGGACGCCCAGCGGGCGATCGGCTATCTGATCAGGGTGAGCCAGCAGGTGCACACCAAGCTCTGGTCGGAGCACGTCGGTTCGGAGCTGACGGCGCCGCAGTACGCGGTGCTCGACGCCCTCGAACTGGAACCGGGCGCGGACCAGCGCACGGTCGGTGAGCTGGCCTCGCTGGACAAGGCCACGATGGCCGAGATGGTCAGCCGGCTCGTCCGGCGCGGCCTGGTGCAGCGCCGGCGCGACCCTTCGGACGGGCGGCGCAACCTGCTGTCGCTCTCGCCGGCGGGTCAGGACCTGCTGCACCGTTCGGCCGCGGGCGTCGCCCAGGTCCAGCGGCTGCTGCTCGGTCCGCTGGACGAGGACGAGCACGAACCGGCGATGGCGCTGATCGCCAAGGCGGCCAGGCTCTAGCCTTCGCCTTCGAAATCCAGCCAAAACGATTCGCCAACGTACCGAAGGCCGCCGACCCGAATGGGGGAAGGCGGCCTTCGGTGTTGACGGTCCTTCAGGAGCACGGCGACGGCGCCGTGCTCACCGAGGGTGTCAGCTCCAGTCGAACTCCTGCGGGTCCGGACCGATCCGCACGCCGGTGGCGAGGCCGGCGATCGCGGCGAGGTCGGCCGCGTCCAGCTCGAAGCCGGCCACGTCCAGGTTCTCCTTGATCCGGGAGGGGGTGACCGACTTCGGGATCGCGACGACGCCGCTCTGCAGGTGCCAGCGGAGCACCACCTGGGCGACCGTGCGGCCGTGCTTCTCGGCGATCTGCGCCAGCACCGGCTCGGCGAGCAGCTCCTTGCCCTGGCCCAGCGGGCTCCAGGCCTCGGTGGCGATGCCGTGCCGGGCGTGGAAGGCGCGCAGCTCGTCCTGCGGGAAGTACGGGTGCAGCTCGACCTGGTTCAGCGCCGGCACGACCGAGGCCTCGTCGAGCAGGCGGGTGAGCTGCTCGGCCCCGAAGTTCGAGACGCCGATCGACTTGACCCGGCCGTCGGCCAGGAGCTGCTCGAAGGCCTTCCAGACGTTCGGGAAGGTGCCGTGCATCGGGCGCGGCCAGTGGATCAGGTAGAGGTCGAGGTACTCCAGGCCGAGCTTGGCCAGCGAGGCGTCGAACTCGCGCAGCACCGCGTCCCGGCCCTGCGGGCCGGACCAGTCGCGGGTGCCCGAGTTCCAGAGCTTGGTGGTGACGTAGAGGTCCGCACGGGCGACGCCGCCGCCCGCGATCGCCTCGCCGATCGCCCGGCCGGTGCCGGCCTCGTTCTCGTAGATCGCCGCGGTGTCGATCGAGCGGTAGCCCGACTCGATGGCGGTGCGGACGGCGGCCGTGGCCTCGGCGTCCGGGACCTGCCACACGCCGAAGCCCAGCTGCGGGATCTGCGAGCCGTTGTTGAGGGTGACGCTGGGGATGGTGCTCACGGGAAGGGGTGCCCTCCTGGTTGTCCATAGGTTCGTGTGGACCAACCTGCCCGTTGTCCGGATTGTTCCCGGCCGGGCAAAGAATTTTCTGACGCGTTGTACCGGCGTGCGCAGGAGGTCCGGGAGGGGGCGCGCGACGCGGAAAACCTGTTGCGCAGCTCACAGTCGCCTTGGCAGGCTCGCTGCCATGACCTCCTGAGCAGCCCCCCGGCCGTGACCGCACCGGCCCCGTCCTCCCCTTCCCCCACCACGTGCTCCCGGCGCCACCGCGCGACGAGCACGTCGTCGCCATTCGCCCGCACCACCCCCAACGGAGCGTCATGCCGCTCAAGACCCTGCCGCTGGCCGATCCCGGCGACCCGGATCTCTCCTCCCCCCTCGCCTTCCTGCGCTGGCTGCAGCGCAGCCAGCGGCGCGGTCAGGTGCTCGCCACCTGCTGGTCGCTGCTGGAGATGGGCAGCCGGGCGGCCCTGCCGCTCCCGGTGGGCCTCGGCGTCCAGGCCGCCGTGGACGGCGACGCCGCCGGCCTCCGGCGGGCCGGTGCCGCCGTGCTGGCCCTGGCCGTCGTCGCCGCCTTCGGCGCCGTCATGCTGCACCGCCAGGCGGTGTGGAACTGGATCCACGCCGCCACCCAGGTCCGCCAACTGGTCTCCCGTCAGGCCTCCCACCTGGGCGCCGGGCTGTCCCGGCGGATCGCCACCGGTGAGATCGTCGCCGTCGGCAGCGGGGACGTCGAGAAGATCGGCTGGTACGTCGAGCTGGTCGCCCGGCTCCGCGGCGCGGTGCTGGTCTGGCTGGCGGTCAGCGCCGCGGTGCTGGTCGCCGAGCCCGTGCTCGGCCTCGCCGTGCTGCTCGGCGTCCCGGTGCTGGCCGCCTCCGTCTGGCCGCTGCTCGGCCCCTTCGAGCGGCGCTACTCCGAACAGCGCGCGCTCGGCGGCAAGGCGACGGAGCTGGCCGCCGACACCGTGGCCGGGCTCCGGGTGCTCCGCGGCATCGGCGGCGAGGAGCTGTTCCTCGACCGCTACCGGGCGGCCTCCCAGAGGGTCCGCGCGGCCGCCGTCCGCTCGGCCCGGGTCTGGTCGCTGATGCAGGCCCAGCAGGTCCTGCTGCCGGGCCTCTTCGTGGTCGGCGTCACCTGGTACGGGGCCCGGCTGGCCGCGGACGGGGAGATCGGCATCGGCACCCTCGTCGCGGTGTACGGCGCCACCGCCTACCTGGCCGCGCCGCTGCGCATCCTCGGCGAGGCCGCGCACGCCTGGAGCGTCGCCCGGGTCTCCGCGGGGCGGGCCGTCCGGGTGCTCTCGCTCAGCCGGACGACCGGCACCGCCGAGGCCGTGCTCACCGGGCCGGGCCGGGCCGACCTGTTCGACCCGGTGACCGGGCTGACGCTGCGGGCCGGTGAGCTGACCGCCGTCGTCTGCGGCGACCCGGACTTCGCCGGGGCGCTGGCCGGCCGGCTCGGCGGGCACGTCCCGCTGGGCGAGGGGGAGCGGGCGCAGCCCTCCGTCCGGCTCGGCGGCACCGAGCTGGACGCCGTGCCGCTGGCCGAGGCCCGGGCGGCGGTGCTGGTCCACGACAAGGAGCCGGTGCTGCTCTCCGGCACCCTGGCCGAGCTCTTCGACATCCCCGCCTCGGGCCGGGTCACCCCCGCCGAGGCGCTGGCCGCCGCCCGCGCCGAGGACGTCCTGGACGCGCTGGTGGACGGCTCGCCCGAGTGCGCGGGGGACGCCATGCGGGCCGGGATCACCGAGCGCGGCCGCTCGCTCTCCGGCGGCCAGCGCCAGCGGCTGGCGCTGGCCCGCGCCCTGCTGGCCGACCCGCCGGTGCTCGTCCTGGACGAGCCCACCAGCGCGGTCGACGCCCACACCGAGTCCCGGATCGCCACCGGGCTGCGCGCGAGCCGGGAGGGGCGCACCACGGTGGTGTTCGCCACCAGCCCGCTGCTGCTGGACCAGGCGGACCGGGTGGTGCTGCTCCAGGGCGGCCGGGCCGTCGCGGCCGGCCGCCACCGCGAGCTGATGCGCACCGAGCCCGCCTACCGCGCCGTGGTCACCCGTGACGAGGAACCGGTCGCCGTCGGGGAGGGCGTATGAGCCCCGCACCCGTCCGCCGCCCCGCCCAGCCGAGGAGCACCGCATGAAGCCCCCCGCCCATCAGGAGCAGGGACCGGCCACCACCCTGCCGGTCGGCTCGCCGGCCACCGTCCGCGCCTACCTGCGGCTGCTCGCCCGGCGGCACCGGGCCGGCTTCGGCGCCGTGGTGGGCCTGCACTCGGTGGCCACCGTGGCCGGCCTGGTCGGGCCCTGGGTGCTCGGCACGCTGGTCGAGTCGCTGGCCACCGGCACCGCCGGGTCCACCATCGCGGTGGCCGTCGCCTGGTACCTGCTGGCCCTGGTGGTGCAGTCCGCCTTCACCTGGTGGTCCCGGCTGCGCGGCAGCGTCCTCGGCGAGCGGGTGCTGGCCGACCTGCGGGAGGACTTCCTGGTCCGGTCGGTGACGCTGCCGACCGGTGTGCTGGAGCGGGCCGGCACCGGGGACCTCGTCTCCCGGGGCACCACCGACATCGACCGGCTGGACAAGTCGGTCCGCGAGGCGGTGCCCGAGCTGGCCGTCGCCGTGGTATCGCTGCTGCTGGTGCTCGGCGCCCTGGTGGTGACCTCACCGCTGCTCGCGCTCACCTCGCTGATCGGCCTGCCGCTGCTGCTGGCCAGCTCGCGCTGGTACTTCCGGCGGGCCCCGCAGTCCTACCGCAACGAGTCGGCCGGCTACGCCGCGGTCAACACCGTGCTGGCCGAGACGGTCGACGCCGGGCGGACGGTCGAGACGCTGCGCCTGGGCGACGACCGGGTCCGGCTCACCGACCGCAAGCTCGGCGAGTGGCTCGCCTGGGAGCGGTACACCCTCTGGCTGCGCTCGGTCTGGTTCCCGACCATCGACGCGGTCTACACCCTGGCCGTGCTCGGGACGCTGGTGCTCGGCGGCCTGTTCACGCTGGAGGGCTGGATCACCGTCGGCCAGCTGACCACTGGGGTGCTCTACGCCCAGGCGCTCACCGGCCCGGTCGACCTGATCCTGCGCTGGTACGACGAGCTGCAGATCGGGCAGGCCTCGCTGGCGCGACTGGTCGGGGTCCGCGAGGTGCCCGAGCACGAGAGCGACGAGTCCGCCCGCCCGGACGGCCGGCACGTGCGGGCCGACGAGGTCCGGTTCGGCTACCGCGAGGGCGCCGACGTGCTGCACGGGATCAGCCTGGACGTCGCCCCGGGCAGCCGGGTCGCCCTGGTCGGTCCCTCCGGTGCGGGCAAGTCCACCCTGGGCCGGCTGCTGGCCGGGATCTACGCGCCCGGCCGGGGCAGCGTGACGCTGGGCGGGGCGGCGCTCTCGCGGATGCCGGCCGAGCGGGTCCGGGCGGAGGTGGCCCTGGTCAACCAGGAGCACCACGTCTTCGTCGGCACCCTGCGGGACAACCTGCGCCTCGCCGCGCCGGACGCCGCCGACACCGAGCTGCGCGCCGCGCTGGACGCGGTGGACGCCGGGGAGTGGGTGGACGCGCTGGCGCAGGGGCTGGACACCGAGGTCGGCTCGGGCGGCACCGCGCTGACCGCTCCGCAGGCGCAGCAACTGGCGCTGGCCCGACTGGTGCTGGCCGACCCGCACACCCTGGTCCTGGACGAGGCCACCTCGCTGCTGGACCCGAGGGCCGCCCGGCACCTGGAGCGCTCGCTCTCGCGGGTGCTGGAGGGCCGGACGGTGATCGCCATCGCGCACCGGCTGCACACCGCCCACGACGCGGACGTGATCGCCGTGGTCGAGGGCGGGCGGATCAGCGAGTACGGCAGCCACCCGGAGCTGGTCGCCGCGGGCGGTCCGTACGCGGCGCTCTGGCGGTCCTGGCGGGACGAGCGGTAACCGGGGGCGGCAGCGGCCCCCCGGGCGCTCTGCTGCCCCGACCGGCCACCGGTGGCCGGCCGCTCCCGGTGGCACAGCGCAAACCCGCACGGGGCAGGGTTGCCCCGTGCGGGTTACTCCCGGGCGCGTAACCGGACAAGTCGGTCGATCGGCCCCCAGACTGCGCGTGTGACCAAGATTTCAGACGGTTCCTCCAGCACCCGGCGCAGCGAGATCGGTGGCGTCCCCACCCGGTACATCGGGATCGGCGTCATCGTCGTGCTCGCGGTGTGGTTCCTGTTCGCCAACCTCGACAGGGTGAAGATCCAGTTCTGGGTGTTCACCGTGACCGCGCCGCTCTGGATCGCGCTGCTCGCCACCCTGCTCGCGGGCGGTGCGCTGGGGTGGTTGCTGAAGGGGCGGAGCACCAAGTGACGGCACCGCCGGGGGCGTCCGCCTTCGAGCCGCTGATCGAGCTGCGGGGCGTCAACAAGCACTTCGGCGAGCTGCACGTGCTGCAGGACATCGAGCTGACGGTGGGTCGCGGCGAGGTCGTGGTGGTGATCGGGCCCTCCGGCTCCGGCAAGTCCACGCTCTGCCGGGCGATCAACCGCCTGGAGCCGATCGAGTCGGGCAGCATCTCGATCGACGGCAAACCGCTGCCCGCGGAGGGCAAGGGGCTCGCCCTGCTGCGCGCGGACGTCGGGATGGTCTTCCAGTCCTTCAACCTGTTCTCCCACAAGACCGTGCTGCAGAACGTCTCGCTGGCGCAGATCAAGGTCCGCGGCCGGCCGCGCGCGGAGGCGGACGCGAAGTCCCGGGCCCTGCTGGAGCGGGTCGGGCTGGTCGCCCAGGCGGACAAGTACCCGGCGCAGCTGTCCGGGGGCCAGCAGCAGCGCGTCGCGATCGCCCGGGCGCTCGCCATGGAGCCCAAGGCACTGCTCTTCGACGAGCCCACCTCCGCCCTCGACCCCGAGATGATCAACGAGGTGCTGGACGTGATGCGCCAGCTCGCGCACGAGGGCATGACCATGGTGGTGGTCACCCACGAGATGGGGTTCGCCCGTGCCTCGGCCAACCGGGTGGTGTTCATGGCCGACGGGCGGATCGTCGAGGACCGTGCCCCCGAGGACTTCTTCGGCGCGCCGGAGAGCGAGCGCGCCCGGGACTTCCTGTCCAAGATCCTGAAGCACTGAGGCGGGCGCCGTGACGAGGAAGTGGACGCTCGCCGCCGCGGCCCTGATCGTGCTGCTGGCCGGCTGCGGCAAGGAGGGCACCCCGCCGCCGAAGGGTCCGCAGCCCAGCGCGCTGCCCAGCTACCAGGTGCGGGACGCCGCCGGCATCACCGGTTCGCCCACCCTGGACGCGGCGCGCGCCCGGGGCCACCTGGTGGTGGGGGCCAAGGAGGACCAGCCCTACCTCGGCCAGAAGAACCCGGCCACCGGGGAGTACTCCGGCTTCGACATCGAGATCGCCAAGATGGTCGGCGCCGACCTGGGCTTCGCGCCCGACCGGATCGAGTTCCGGACGATCGCCTCCGCCAACCGGGAGACCGCCCTGCAGAACGGGCAGGTGGACTACTACGTCGGCACCTACACCATCAACGACAACCGCAAGAAGCTGGTCGGGTTCGCGGGACCGTACTACCTGGCCGGCCAGTCGCTGCTGGTGCGCAGGAACAACGACACCATCCACGGCCCGGAGGACCTGAACGGCAAGAAGGTCTGCTCGGCGGCGGGCTCCACCCCGTACCAGCGGATCCAGAAGCAGTACCCCGACGTCAAGCTGATCGGCTACGACACCTACTCGGCCTGCGTGGACAACCTGATCACCGGCCAGGTGGACGCCGTCACCACGGACAACACGATCCTGATGGGCTACGCGGCCAAGGTGCCGGACGAGCTCAAGGTGGTCGGGCCGCTGTTCTCCCAGGAGCCGTACGGGATCGGGACGCCGAAGGACGACACCGTGCTGCGCTACGCGCTGGACGACGCCCTGGCGCACCACGAGGAGAACGGTGACTGGAAGCGGGCCTACGACGCCACCCTCGGCCTGTCCGGGGTGCCCGCGCCGACCCCGCCGCCGATCGACCGGTACTGAGAGGGCCGCCCCGTGAAGACGCTGACCGACAACTGGTCGACCTACTGGGAGGGCTTCCTCGGCACCCTCTCGCTGTTCGTGGTGAGCGCCGTGCTCGCCCTGGTGCTGGGCGTGCTGATCGCCGGCTTCCGGGTCTCGCCGGTGCGGCCGCTGCGGGTGTTCGGGACGGTCTGGGTGACGCTGCTGCGCAACACCCCGCTGACCCTGCTCTTCTTCATCGTGGTGCTGGGCCTGCCGCGGTTCGACATCACGCTGCCGTTCTTCACCTTCGCGGTGCTCGCGCTCGGCTGCTACACCTCGGCGTTCGTCTGCGAGGCGATGCGCGCGGGGGTCAACACCGTGCCCAGCGGCCAGGGCGAGGCGGCCCGGAGCCTGGGCATGACCTTCGGGCAGACGATGAGCCTGGTGGTGCTGCCGCAGGCGTACCGGTCGGTGGTCGCCCCGATCGGCAGTGTGATGATCGCGCTGGCCAAGAACACCGCGATCGCCGGCTCGTTCAGCGTGACCGAACTGCTCGGCAGCTACCGGACCATCAACGAGCTGGGGTACAGCATCATCTGGACCTTCGTCTGGATCGCCGTCGGCTACCTGATCATCACCCTGGCCGTCAGCGCGCTCTTCAACGTGCTGGAACGACGAGTGGCGGTGTCGCGATGACGGTGGAATCCTCGGCGCTCTACGACATCCCCGGCCCCAAGGCGCTGGCCCGGCACCGGCTGTACGGGCTGATCGCACTGGTCGCGATCGCCGTGCTGATCGGGTGGATCGTCTACATGCTGTTCCACACCGAGCAGTTCACGTACCAGAAGTGGATGGCCTTCGAGTACGAGGGCGTGCAGGACCTGCTGCTGCGCGGGCTGGGGAACACGCTCAAGGCCTTCGGATGGACGGTGCTGTTCGCGCTGCCGTTCGGCGCGCTGTTCGCGGCCGGGCGGCTCTCCGACCACCGGGCGGTGCGCTGGCTCTCCACCCTGGTGGTGGAGTTCTTCCGGGCCATGCCGGTGCTGGTGATGATCTTCTTCATCTTCGTCGCGCTCAAGGTGGAACCGCTCTGGGCGCTGGTGGCCGGTCTGGTGCTGTACAACGGCTCGGTGCTGGCCGAGGTGTTCCGGGCCGGTGTGCTCGCGGTGCCCGCCGGGCAGCGCGAGGCGGCGTACGCGCTGGGCATGCGCAAGACCCAGGTGATGTCCTACGTGCTGGTGCCGCAGGCCAACCGGGCGATGCTGCCGGCCATCATCAGCCAGCTGGTGGTGGCGCTCAAGGACACCTCGCTGGGCTTCCTGATCACCTACGAGGAGTTCCTGCACGCGGGCAAGCTGATCGCCACCAACCTCGACTACGACCTGCCGTTCATCCCGGTGGTGATGGTGATCTCGCCGATCTACATCGGGATGTGCCTGGCGCTCTCCTGGCTGGCCCGGTGGGTCGAGGCCCGTACCCGGCGCAGTCCGAGCACCCAGGGCGGCGCACCGGTCGCCGAGGCCGGACTGGTGCTGGGGCTGCCCCCGGATGAGTAGGAGCGTCGGGAACGCACCGGAGAAACCATAGGTGCGGGTGGGAATAGCTCCGGCATCTCCAAAGTCTGCTTATGATTCCTGGGACCAGGGGCGCGGGCAGGTGGAGGGGCAGTGGAGCCGGTATTCGACTCGCGGCACATCAGGACCTTCCACGAGGTCGTCCGGGCCGGCTCCTACTCGGCCGCCGCCCGCGAACTCGGCTACACCCAGCCCGCCATCACCCAGCAGATGAAGGCGCTGGAGCGGTCCGTCGGAGTGCCGCTGTTCACCCGGGCCGGGCGCGGGCTGCGCCTCACCGAGGCCGGTGAGGCACTGGCCCGGCACGCCGAACTGATCCTCGGCAGTCTCGCCGCGGCCCAGCAGCAACTCGGCGCGCTCGCCCGGTTGCGCGCCGGGAGGGTCCGGGTCTGCGCGTTCCCGAGCGCCAACGCGACCCTGATACCCCAGGCGATGGCCCGGCTGCTCGCCGAGCACCCCGGGGTCCGGGTGGAACTGCTGGAGGCCGAACCGCCCGACTCCGTGCAGCGGCTGCTGCGCGGCGAGTGCGACATCGCGCTCTCCTTCCGCTACCCGGGCGTCGCTGCCGAGCTGCCGCCCGAGCTGGACGAGATCCCGCTGATGGAGGACCTGCTCACGGTGCTGCTGCCGGTCGGCCACCCGCTGGGCCGCCGGCACGCCGTCCGGCTGGCCGACCTCGACGGCGAGCGCTGGATCGCCGGCTGTCCGCGCTGCCGGGCCAACCTGCTGCACGTCTGCGCCGAGGAGGGCTTCGCACCCGACATCGTCTTCTCCACCGACGACAACCTGGCGGTGCAGAGCCTGGTCGCCGCCGGGGTCGGGATCGCGCTGATGCCCGCGCTGGTGCTCTCCTTCATGTGCCACCGCAAGGTCACCGGGCGCGCCGTCGAGCCGCACCTGCGGCGCCAGGTGAGCGCGTACGTGCTCCGCGAGCACCGCCGGATCCCGGCCACCGCGCTGGTGCTGGACCAGTTGCGGTCCGCGGCGGCCTCGCGGGTGGGCTGCTGATCCCCGCCGTTCGACGACCGGCCCGTCGGCCCGAGGTCAATCCATAAGCGGGGTTTGGGGAAGAGCGAAAGAACCCTCCTTGGACGTGATGGGTCGGCCGGGGCCAACCTGCTGGCATGACACCCTCCGCCACGGTCGGCAGCGACCGGCTCACCGAGCGCATGACCGCCCTGGTCGGCGAGATCCGCGCGGTCGTGGACCGCGGCCTGCCGCCGGAACTCACCGCCTACCTGGTCGGTGAGCGACTCGCCCCGCACCTGGGGGACGCCGGCCTGCTCACCGAGGCGCAGCGCGAGGGGGATCCCGACCGCTACCGCCAGCACGTCCTGCACGCCGAGGCCGACGGCGGGTTCTCGGTCGTCGCGCTGGTCTGGCTGCCCGGCCAGGAGACCCCGATCCACGACCACGTCTCCTGGTGCGTGGCCGGCGTCCACCAGGGCAAGGAGAGCGAGACCCGCTACCGGCTGGTGTCCGACGGACGCACCGCCCACCTGGTGGAGACCGAGCACGTGGTCGGCCCGGCCGGCACGGTCGCCGCCTTCGCCCCGCCCGGCGACATCCACCTGGTGCGCAACGCCTGCTCCTCCACGGCCATCTCGATCCACGTCTACGGCGCCGACGTCTCCCGGCTGGGCACCAGCATCCGGCGCGTCTACCGGCTGCCCGCCGACGGGCGGCGGTGAGCACGCCGTGGCACTGACCCTCCGGGACCGGCCCGTCCGCACCCGCGCACTGCCCCCGCTCGGCGGCGACGTCCCCGGGCTGCTGCTCGCCGCCCTCGGCGTGGCCGCCGCGCTCGCGATCCACCAGGCCGTGCCCGCCGTGCCCAAGCTCACCGCCGCCGTGGTGCTCGGCATGGCCGCCGCCCACCTGCCCGGGCTGCGCCCGGTGGTCCGCGGGGTGGCCCGGCCGGGCCTCTCGACGGCCGGGAAGCGGCTGATGCGGCTCGGCATCGTGCTGCTCGGCCTCAAGCTCGGCCTGGACGACGTGCTCGGCCTCGGCTGGGCCACCGTCGCCATGGTGGTCGCCGTGGTGGCCGCCACCTTCGCCGGGACCGTCTGGCTCGGACGCCGGCTCGGCCTGCCGGGCGACCAGCCGCTGCTCGTCGCCACCGGGTACTCGATCTGCGGGGCCTCGGCGATCGGCGCGGTCAGCCAGGCCGCCGGCAGCGAGGAGGAGGACGTCGCCGCCTCCGTCGCGCTGGTCACCCTCTGCGGCACCCTGGCCATCGCCGTCCTCCCGCTGCTCCACCAGCCGCTCGGGCTGGACGACGCCGGGTTCGGGCGCTGGGTCGGCGCCAGCGTGCACGACGTCGGGCAGGTGGTCGCCACCGCGCAGACCGGCGGGGCGGGCGCGCTGCGCGAGGCCGTCCTGGTCAAGCTGATGCGGGTGGTGCTGCTGGCGCCACTGGTCGCCGGGGTCGCCGTCGCGATGCGGCGGGCGCGCCGGGGCACCCCCGGGGCCACCGGCAAGCGGCCGCCGATCGTGCCGCTCTTCGTGGCCGGGTTCCTCGCGATGATCGCGCTGCGGACCACCGGCGTGCTGCCCGACCGGGCGCTCACGCTGGCCGGGGACGCGCAGGAGCTGCTGCTGGCGGCCGCGCTGTTCGGCCTCGGCAGCGCCGTGCACCTGCCGACCATGCTGCGCACCGGCGGGCGGATCGCCCTGCTGGGGCTGGCCTCCTGGGTGATGGTCGCCGGCGTCAGCTACGCGGGGGTGCTGATCACGACGTGACCGGCGGGGCGGTGGCCTCGGCTATTGTCGGGCGGGTACTCGTTCGCCGAGCCGTTCTGCACCCGAGCCCGGGAGGAATCGCCGCATGTCCATCGCACTGCCCGCACGGGACGACCAGGAGGCCGTCGTCACCCTCGACCGGCGGGAGGGCCCGTTCGGCGAGGTGGTGCTGCGTCGGCGCGGACGGCACTTCGAGATCATCGCGAACGGCTGCTTCCTGATGGACACCGCCGACGGCCGCTCCGAGCGGTTGCTGGTCCAGGCGGCGCTGGACGAGCTGGACCGCACCGGCCCCGCGGTGGAGCGCCCCTCGGTGCTGATCGGCGGGCTCGGCGTCGGATTCTCGCTGGCGTACGCGGTGGCCGAGGCGCGCTGGGGCCGGATCGCGATCGTCGAGCGCGAGAACGCGATCATCGACTGGCACCGGAGTGGTCCGTTGGGTGCCTTCTCCGGCGGCGCGCTGGAGGACGAGCGGGTGGCGGTGCTCCACACCGACCTGCTGGAGTACCTGGCGGCGGCGGACGGCGAGCGCTACGACGCGCTCTGCCTGGACATCGACAACGGCCCGGACTGGACGGTCACCGACTCCAACGCCGGGCTCTACGGCGCCGACGGGCTGGCCGTGCTCCGGCACCGGCTGCGGCCGGGCGGGGTGCTGGCGGTCTGGAGCGCGCAGCCCTCCCCGGACTTCGAGGAGGCGCTGCGCGCGGCGGGCTTCTCGGACGTGGTCACCCACGAGATCGAGGTCGCCCGGGGAGTGCCGGACGTGGTGCACCTGGCCCGGCGCGCCGACTGAGCGCCGCGCCGGGCAGGGTCGTCCTGGGCCGGGCCGGGCGGGCTGGGCCGGGCTGGGCTGTACCGGTGGCCTACTTCAGACCGTTGTCCACCGCGGCCATCAGTTCGCCGTTCGGGGTGTCGCCGTCGAAGGCCCACACCATCGCGCCGGCCAGCCCCTGGGACTTGATCCAGGCGGTCTTGCGGGCGATCTCGATCGGGTCGTCGTAGGTGTAGAGGACGGTCCCGTTGTAGATGTACGCGTGGCCGGCCACCGGATCCCGGTAAATGGTGTAACCGCCGCCGGTGGCCATCTGCTTGAGCTTCTTGTAGTCCTCGAAGCCGGCCTCGTACGTCCCCGGGCCGGGGCCCGTCGCGGTCTGGAACAGGCCGTTGGTGGTGCCGCGCGGCACCCCCGTCCAGCCGCGTCCGTAGAACGGGATGCCCAGGGTCAGCTTGCTCTTCGGAGCGCCGCCGTTGAGGTAGGCGTTGATGGCGATCTCGGAGCTGAACTGCCGGTCCGGGGTGCTCGGGTCACCGGCCGCGAGCTTGATCGCGGACTGCTGGTTGGTGCTCATCTCCCAGCCGCCGTGGTAGTCGTAGCCCTGGATGGTGGCGAAGTCGAAGGCGCCGAACAGCCCGGGGATGTCGATGCCGGCGGTGACCTTCGCGGGGTCGGCCGGGAGGAAGGCGCTCAGCGTGTAGTGCTTGGCGGTGGTGGCGCCGAGGGCGTCCAGCTGGCGCCGGAACTCCTGGGCCAGCAGGGTGTAGTTGGCCTTGTCGGTCGGGCGGAAGATGTTCCCGTCGTGCCCGCCGGAGGCCGGCCACTCCCAGTCGAGGTCGATGCCGTCGAAGATGCCGGCCGCGCTGCCCGGGCCGCCGCGGCCGTCGATGACCGGCAGGTTGCCCTTGATGTACATGTCGATGCAGGAGCTCACCAGCGCCTTGCGGGAGGCGTCGGTGGCGGCCGCGTCGGAGAACCACTTGCTGTACGACCAACCGCCCAGCGAGATCTGGATCTTGAGGTTGGGGTACTTGGCCTTGAGCTGCTTCAACTGGTTGAAGTTGCCCGCCAGCTTCTGGTCCCAGGTGTCGGTGGTGCCGGCCACCGAGCTGCCGGCGTCCCAGCCCTTGCCGAAGTCGGCCCAGGCGTCACCGGCGCCGTCTCCCGCGTTGGGGTCGTTGTCCGGTCCGGCGGCCTTGTTGGTGATGAAGCACTGCTTGGTGGTCGGGTGGATGTTGGCGAAGGCGTAGTTGAGCGTGGTGAGCCGGCCGGCCGAGCCGGAGGTGTCGAGCTGCTTCACGCTGTACCCGCGGGCGTAGATGCTCCACTGGGTGAAGTAGCCGATCTTCAGCGCGCCGGGGTTGCTCCCGCCGGGCTGGGTCTTGCCGGTCACGGCGTTCGACGCGGGGGAGACGTTGCCGGCCGCGTCACGGGCCTTCACGGTGAAGGTGTACGAGGTGTCCGGAGCCAGGTTGCCCACGGTGGCGGAGGTGCCCGTGACGGTGGCGGCGAGCGCGGTGCCGTTGTAGACGTCGTAGGCGGTGACCCCGATGTTGTCGGTGCTGGCGCCCCAGGTGAGCGAGACGCTGTTGGCGTCCGAGCCGGTGACCAGCGGGGTGCCGGGGGTGGTCGGCGCCTGGCGGTCCGGGTCGGTCGGCGGCTTGGTGGTGGCGGTGACCGGGCCGGCGGCGGCCGAACGGTTGCCCGCGGCGTCGAAGGCCTGGACGGTGAACTGGTAGGCGGTGCCGGCGGTCAGGCCCTGGACGGTGACCGCCGTGGTGGCGCCGTCCGTGGTGGCGACCTTGGTGGCGCCCTGGAACACGTCGTAGCCGGTGACCCCGACGTTGTCGGTGCTCGCCGTCCAGGCGAGGTCGACGGTGGTCTGGGTGGTGGTGCCGGCCCGGAGGCCGCCGGGCACGGTCGGCGCGCTCTGGTCCCCGCCGGCGCCGTCGCAGGGCTGGCCGTTCAGCTTGCAGTTGAGCAGCGGCTTGTAGGCGCCCGAGTAGGCGATGTTGAAGCCGAAGTTGTACGTGCCGCCCGGCGGCAGGTTGCCGGCCCAGCTGGGGTTCTTGACCGTAACGTGCGAACTCGCCGTGGTGTAGCTCGCGTTCCAGAGCGAGGCGACCGTGTTGGCGGCCGGCAGGTCGAACTCCAGGGTCCAGCTGGGCAGGGCGGCGCTGGAGCCGTTGGTGATGGTGTAGCTGCCCTCGTAGCCGGTGCTCCAGTCGCTGCCCTTGGTGAACGTCGCGGTGGCGGACCCGGCGGCGTGGGCGGCGGTGCTGGGCAGGGAGACGGCGAGCAGCGGGACGATCAGGGTCCCGGCCGCCAGCAGCGGCAGCTTGATCCGACGTCGGCGCATGGTTGTGGCTCCTGTCCTGGGGCCTCCGGGCATGCCGGGTCGCCCCGTTACCTGTGGGGAGGTGTCAGGTGCGTGGAGCAGCGTGCGGGAGCTCCGGGCCGTCGGGCGGCGCGGAACCGGAGACCTCCGGCCGTCGGGGTGCCGTCAGGATCCTGTGCTCCCCGAGGGTAGGGAGCCGGTCG
The DNA here is from genome assembly GCF_042737525.1 of Kitasatospora sp. NPDC059973. Classification (NCBI taxonomy): domain Bacteria; kingdom Bacillati; phylum Actinomycetota; class Actinomycetes; order Kitasatosporales; family Streptomycetaceae; genus Kitasatospora; species Kitasatospora sp. NPDC059973. Next base: position 71,290 of record NZ_JBHWUI010000021.1, read on the forward strand.
GCAACTGGCAATAGGTCTGTACCAGTTGACGGTGGTGGACATGGCGGGCGGCGCGGTCGCCGGTCAGTGGGGCCGGGCGCGGACGCGCACCGGCGGCCGCCCCTGGTGCGGGGC
>NZ_JBHWUI010000022.1:0-70738 GCF_042737525.1 Kitasatospora sp. NPDC059973
CCGGGGAGCACGCCCCGGGGCCCGGCCCGCCGACCGGTTCAGCCCGCGCCGATCACGTCCCGGACCTCGGCGAAGTGGCACGCCGAGTCGTGCGCCGCCGGACCGCTGAGCGTGCTGGGCACCGCCAGCAGCGGGACCTCGGTGGCGCAGCGCTCCTCCGCCTTCCAGCAGCGGGTGCGGAACCGGCAGCCGGACGGCGGGTTGGCCGGCGACGGCAGGTCGCCGGTGAGCAGGATGCGCTCGCGCTGCTCCCGCCCGGTCGGGTCGGGCACCGGCACCGCGGAGAGCAGCGCCTGGGTGTACGGGTGGGTCGGGTGCGAGTAGATCTCGTCCTCCGTGCCGATCTCGACCATCTTGCCGAGGTACATCACCCCGACGCGGTCGGAGATGTGCCGGACGATCGAGAGGTCGTGCGCGATGAACATGTACGAGAGCTCGAACTCGCTCTGCAGCTGCTCCAGCAGGTTGATCACCTGCGCCTGGACGGAGACGTCCAGGGCGGAGACCGGCTCGTCGCAGATGATCAGCTCCGGCTTGAGCGCGAGCCCCCGGGCGATGCCGATGCGCTGGCGCTGGCCGCCGGAGAACTGGTGCGGGTACCGGTTGATGTACTCCGGGTTCAGGCCGACGACGTCCAGCAGGTCCTGGACGGCCTTGCGGCGGTCGCCCTTCGGCGCCACCTCCGGGTGGATCTCGTACGGCTCGCCGATGATGTCGCCGACCGTCATCCGCGGGTTGAGCGAGGTGTACGGGTCCTGGAACACCATCTGGATGTTGCGGCGCACCGCCTTCAGCCCGGCGCCGGAGAGCCGGGTGATGTCCTCGCCCTTGAACAGCACCTGGCCGGAGGTGGCCCGCTCCAGGTTCATCAGCACCTTGGCCAGCGTGGACTTGCCACAGCCGGACTCCCCCACGATGCCGAGCGTCTCGCCCTTCCTCAGCTCGAAGGAGATGCCGTCGACCGCCTTCACGGCGCCGACCTGCTTCTTGAAGACGATGCCCTGGGTCAGCGGGTAGTACTTGACCAGGTCCCTGACCTCCAGGATGGGCTCAGCCATGGAGGGTCTCCTTCCAGAAGTGGCAGGCGCTGCGGCGGCCCGGCAGATCGGCCCCGTCGGAGTCCAGCACCGGCACCAGCCGCGGGAGTTCGCCGCGGCAGCGGTCCGTCGCCCGGTCGCAGCGCGGGTTGAACGCGCAGCCCTCGGGGATCCGCAGCAGGCTCGGCGGCAGGCCCTGGATGGCGTAGAGGTTCTGGCCCTTCTGGTCCAGCCGGGGAATCGACCGGAGCAGGCCCTTGGTGTACGGGTGGGCCGGCCGCGCGTACAGCTCGTGCACGGGGGCGGTCTCGACGATCCGGCCCGCGTACATCACGGCGATCTTGTCCGCGACGTCGGCGACCACGCCGAGGTCGTGGGTGATCAGGATCAGGCCCATGTTGAACTCGGCCTGCAGCTCGGCCAGCAGGTCCATCACCTGGGCCTGGACCGTGACGTCCAGGGCGGTGGTCGGCTCGTCCGCGATGATCAGGTCCGGTTCCAGGGCCAGCGCCATCGCGATCATGATGCGCTGGCGCATGCCGCCGGAGAACTGGTGCGGGTAGTCGCCGACGCGCTGCCTGGCGGCGGGGATGCGCACCCGCTCCATCAGCTCGACGGCCCGCTCCTTGGCCTCCTTGCGGGAGGCCCCCTGGTGCACCCGGAACATCTCGCCCAGCTGGTAGCCCACGCTCAGCACCGGGTTCAGCGAGGAGAGCGCGTCCTGGAAGATCATCGCGATCTTCCGGCCGCGGACCGCCCGCCGGGCCTTGGGGCTCATGGTGAGCAGGTCCTCGCCCCGGAACCGGATCGCGCCGGCGGTGATCTTCCCCGGGGGCATGTCCAGGATGCCCATGATCGCCTGCGCGGTCACCGACTTGCCCGAGCCGGACTCCCCCAGCACCGCCAGGGTCTCCCCGGCCGACACCGAGTAGCTCACGCCGTTGACGGCCTTGGCCACGCCGTCCCGGGTGTGGAACTCGATGTGCAGGTCGTCGACCTCCAGGAGCGGCGTTCCGGGCACCAGGTTCTCCCGGCCGCCGCCGATCACCTCCACGGCATCCCGGCGCGGGGTGCCGTCCTTCGACTGCTTCGACAGCTTCGTCGTGTCACTCATCGTCCGCGGCCCTCCTCAGCGCAGCTTCGGGTCGAGGGCGTCGCGTACCGCGTCGCCGAGCATGATGAACGCCAGCACGGTGATGCTCAGCACCGCGGCCGGGAAGAGCAGCACGTGCGGCGCGGTCAGGAAGCGGGACTGCGCGTCGCTGATCATCAGGCCCCAGGAGATCGCCGGGGACTGGATGCCGATGCCGAGGTACGAGAGCGCGGCCTCGGCACCGATGTAGACGCCCAGGTTGATGGTCGAGACCACGATCACCGGGGCGACCGCGTTCGGCAGGATGTGCCGGGAGACGATCCGCCCGGTGCCGGCGCCGAGCGCCTTGGCCGCGACCACGTAGTCGTTGTGCTTGTTGGAGAGCACCGCCGAGCGCATCAGCCGGTAGATCTGCGGCCAGCCGAGGACGGCCATCACCGCGGAGACGGTCCAGGCGTTGCCCTTGCCCCAGGTGGACATGATCAGCATGCCGCCGAGCAGCAGCGGGATGGCGAAGAAGATCTCGGTGACCCGGGAGAGCAGGCTGTCCCAGATCCCGCCGATCCAGCCGGCCCAGAGGCCCAGCGTGCCGCCGACGGCGACCACCAGCGAGGTGGTCAGGATGCCGACGATGATCGAGTTGCGGGCGCCCCAGACGGTGCGGGTGTAGATGTCGCAGCCCTGGACGTCGAAGCCGAACCAGTGGTCCGCGCTGGGCCGCTTCAGCGAGTCGGACAGGTTGCAGAACCCCGCCGAGGTCGGGTCCCCGTCGGTGAACAGGCTCGGGGCGACGGCGAGCGCCACCATGAACAGCGCCAGGAACCCGCCGATCAGGAACAGCGGATTGCGCCGCAGGTCGTACCAGGCGTCGGTCCAGAGGCTGGCCACCCGCTCGTTGCCGGTCCGGCCGGCCTCGGCGCCCTTGGTGAGCACCGCGGTCCCGGGCGCCGCGGAGCCGGGCTGCTCGGGGATCGCCACCTTGGTGTCCTCGCTCTTCGTCGGCTCACTCATAGCGGATCCTCGGGTCCAGAACGGCGTACAGCAGGTCGACCACCAGGTTGGCGAACAGGTAGACGAGCACCAGGGCGCTCACGATGCCCACCACGATGGTGCGTTCGCGCAGGTAGACGGACTGGAAGAGCTGGTGTCCGACCCCGGGGATGTTGAAGATGCCCTCGGTGATGACCGCGCCGCCCATCAGCCCGCCGAGGTCCATGCCCAGGAAGGTGACGATCGGGATCAGCGCGTTGCGCAGGCCGTGCCGGACGACCACCCGCAGCGGGCTGAGGCCCTTGGCGACCGCCGTGCGGACGTAGTCCGCCCGCATCACCTCGATCAGGCTGGTCCGGGTGAGCCGCGCGATGTACGCCAGCGAGGTGGAGGCGAGGACGTAGGCCGGTAGCAGATAGGACCGGAAGCCGGCGTCCTCGTTGAACGAGACCGGGAAGAAGTCGATGCCGTAATCGGTGTTGAGCTTCACCCCGAGCACCAGTTGGAGCACGAAGCCGATCACGAAGACCGGGATCGAGATGACCATCAGGGTCGAGATCAGCACCACGTTGTCGATGAACTTGCCGCGGCGCAGGGCGGCGATCACACCCGCGGTGACACCCACCACCATCTCGATGACCAGCGCGGTCACCGCCAGGTTGATGGTGTACGGGAACGCCGTCTTCATGACGTCCACGACCTCGTTGCCGCGGTAGTCCTCCCCGAAGTCGCCCTTGAACAGGCCGACCAGGTAGTCCCAGTACTGGATGAAGAACGGGTCGTCCAGGTGGTAGCGGTCCCGCAGGACCGCGACGACGGCAGGGTCCTGCCGTTTCTCACCGGCCAGTGCCGTGATGGGGTCGCCAGGCAGCAGGAAGACCAGTGCGTAGATCAGGAACGTCGCGCCGAGGATCACAGGTATGGCCTGGATGATCCGGCGGACCACATAGCGGCCCATGCGGCCTCCTCGTGGTTCGGGGCACGCCCGTGACGGGCGGCACGGGGGTTGCCCGCGCCACCCGTCCCGGCGTGCCGGTCAGCTGGATGTCGGTTCAGGCCAGTTCGACGTTGGCCAGGTCCATCTGTCCCTGGGCGTTGACGTTCACGTTCTTGACGGTCTTGGTGTACGCCGCGGAGGACATGTAGGTGTAGACCGGGATGTACGGCAGGTCCTTGACCAGGATGTCGTCGGCCTGCTGGTAGAGCTTGATGCCCTCGGCGTCGGTCTTGGCCGCGTCCGCCTTGGACAGCAGGGCCTCGAACTCCTCGTTGACGTAGCCGCCGTAGTTGGACCCGTTGTCGATGGCGACCTTGGAGAAGATCGGCCGCAGGTAGTTCTCGATCGACGGGTAGTCCATCGACCAGGCCATCCGGAAGGCGCCGGAGTACTTGTGCTCGCCCAGCGCGGTGAGGATCGCGCCGAACTTCTCGAACGGCTTGAAGGTGACCTCGATCCCGAGGTTCGCCTTGAGCTGGTTGCCGACGGCCTCGATCCACTCCTTGTGGCCGCCGTCGGCGTTGTAGCCGATCTCCAGCGTGTTGCCGGGCAGGCCGCCGGCCTGGGTGAAGAGCGCCTTGGCCTTCGCCGGGTCGTACTTCGCGGCGTCGCCGAGCGCGCCCTGGCGGTACCCGGGAATGATCGGGTTGATGAAGTCGTCGGCGGGCTTGCGGGTGCCCGAGAAGATGGTCTTGGTGATCGATTCCCGGTCTATCGCCATCGAGATCGCCTTGCGGAGGTCCGGACTGGCGAATGCCGGATTCGTCGAGATCGGGAATCCGAGGTAACCGACGCCGGAATCCGGCTTGTAGATGTAGCGGTCGCCGAACTCCTGGGCGACGGTCGCCATCGCCGAGATCGGCAGCTTGTCGGTGATCTGGATGTTGTCCGCTCGCAGATCGTTGTAAGCGGTGTCCAGCTTGTCGTAAATCTTGAACGTGACGGAATCCAGCTTGGCCTTTCCGTCGGACGCCGGGAAGTTCTCGAAGCGCTTCACCTTGATCTGCTTGTTGTGCTCCCACTTCCCGTCGATCTGGAACGCGCCGTTGCCGATCGGCGCGTCCTCGAAGGCCTTCGGGTCGGTGAAGAACGCCTTCGGGAGCGGGAAGAACGCGTTGTAGCCGAGCATCGTCTTGAACTGCGAGAACGGCGCCTTGAGGGTGACGGTGAAGGTCTTGTCGTCGACGACCGCGAGGCCCTTGAGCTTGTCGGCGGTGGGCTTCTTGTCCTTGCCGGGGGCCAGCTCGTCGGAGCCGAGGATCTTGTCGAAGAACGGCAGGGCCTCCTGCGCGTTGTCCTGGTTGGCGCCGTAGTTCCAGGCGTCGACGAAGGACTGGGCGGTCACCTTCTCGCCGTTGTGGAAGGTGTAGCCGTCCTTCAGCTTGATCGTCCAGGTGGTGGCGTCCTGGCTCTCGATCGACTCGGCGACCCGGAGCTTGGGCGAGTTGTCCTTGATGTCGTAGTCGACCAGGCCCGCGAAGATCGCGTTGAGCACCTCGGCACCCTCGGACTCGGAGGTGTTCTGGGGCACCAGCCCGTGCTGCGGCTCACCCAGCTCGACGCTGATCGAGCCACCCTTCTTGCCCGACCCGGCGCCGCTCGCCTCGCTGGAGGACTTCTTGTCGCCGCCGGTGCTGCAGGCGGAGATCGCGAGTGCGGTGCACGCCGCGAGCGCGGTCCAACGCATGGTCTTGGTGAGCCTCATTCAAGTGCCTCTCGATTTAGGGGCTTACGAACGAACGGCGCCTCGCCAGTCGGTGTGCCGGGCATGGCAAGGGTCGACATCTCAGGGCCGATCCGCACAGTTGGCGAGGTGACCACTGATACGCGCAGAGCAACTATCGATCACCCGACCCCTCCGGCGGAATCCGCCTCACATCTCTTTTCAATTACATGCTCAGACCAAGTCATGACAATGCTCGCCAAATTCCGGCATATCGCACCTGGAATGCCGTGTTCCGGTTTCCGGATAACGAACAATAAGCTCCGGTATTCGATGCTTTACGGAGCGTAATGATCATTTTCGGGCCGGGAATTCCGGCGTTTCCGCAGGACAACGCAAGGGCGCGCCCTCCGGAGGGAGGACGCGCCCTTGGTGCGTGGTCAGGACAACTGTGTCAACTGGATTCGGGTGGGGGCTCCGGCGTGCCCGCCGCGCCCTCCCCGCCGTCCGGGCCCCCGCGCTCCGCCGCGAAGTGGCAGGCCGAGTCGTGCCGGGCGTGCCCGTCCAGCCAGGCCGGGGCGGCCAGCAGCGGCACCTCCACGGCGCACCTGTCCCGCGCCTTCCAGCAGCGGGTGCGGAACCGGCAGCCGGACGGCGGGTTGGCCGGCGACGGCACGTCCCCGACGAGCACGATCCGGTCCCGGGACTCGCGCGCCGTCGGGTCCGGCACCGGCACCGCGGAGAGCAGCGCCTGGGTGTACGGATGCGTCGCGTGGTCGTAGATCTCCCGGTCGGAGCCGATCTCCACCATCTTGCCCAGGTACATCACGCCGACCCGGTCGGAGATGTGCCGGACGATCGAGAGGTCGTGCGCGATGAACATGTACGAGAGGTTGAACTCGCCCTGCAGCTGCTCCAGCAGGTTGATCACCTGCGCCTGGACGGAGACGTCCAGGGCGGAGACCGGCTCGTCGCAGATGATCACCTCCGGTTTGAGCGCCAGCCCCCGGGCGATGCCGATGCGCTGGCGCTGACCGCCGGAGAACTGGTGCGGGTACCGGTTGATGTACTCCGGATTCAGACCCACCACGTCCAGCAGGTCCTGGACGGCCCGGCGCCGGTCGCCCTTCGGCGCCACCTCGGAGTGGATCTCGTACGGCTCGCCGATGATGTCACCGACCGTCATCCGCGGGTTGAGCGAGGTGTACGGGTCCTGGAACACCATCTGGATGTTGCGCCGCACCGCCTTCAGGGCGGAGCCGGAGAGCCGGGAGATCTCCTCCCCCTTGTAGCGCACCGATCCGCCGGTGGCCGGCTCCAGGTTCATCAGCACCTTGGCCAGCGTGGACTTGCCGCAGCCGGACTCCCCCACGATGCCGAGCGTCTCCCCCTGCATCAGGTCGAAGCTGACCCCGTCGACCGCCTTCACGGCGCCGACCTGCTTCTTGAAGACGACGCCCCTCGTCAGCGGGAAGTGCTTGACCAGGTCACGGACTTCGAGGATCGGCTCGCCGGGCCGCACGGCCTGCGCGAACGCCTCCTCCTTGGGAACCGCGGACCCGAGCGGGCTAGCCATGGAGGGTCTCCTTCCAGAAGAAGCAGGCACTGCCCCGCCCGGCCAGCTCGCTGCCGTCGTCCGCGGTGACCTGGAAGAGCTCGGGCACCTCGGCCCGGCAGATGTCCTGGGCGCGCGGGCAGCGCGGGTTGAACGCGCAACCCGGCGGGATCCGCAGCAGGTTGGGCGGCAGCCCCTTGATCGCGTAGAGCTCCTGGCCCTTCTGGTCCAGCCGCGGGATCGAGTCCAGCAGGCCCCGGGTGTACGGGTGGGCCGGCCGCGCGTACAGCTCGTGCACCGGGGCGGTCTCGACGATCCGGCCCGCGTACATCACGGCGATCTTGTCCGCGACGTCGGCGACCACGCCGAGGTCGTGGGTGATCAGGATCAGCCCCATGTGGAACTCGGCCTGCAACTCGGCCAGCAGGTCCATCACCTGCGCCTGCACGGTCACGTCCAGGGCCGTGGTCGGCTCGTCCGCGATGATCAGGTCCGGCTCCAGGGCCAGCGCCATCGCGATCATGATGCGCTGGCGCATGCCGCCGGAGAACTGGTGCGGATAGTCGTTGACCCGCTCCTTCGCCGCCGGGATGCGCACCCGGTCCATCAGCTCGACGGCCTTGGCCTTGGCCTCCTTGCGCGACGCCCCGTGGTGGGCCCGGAACATCTCGCCGAGCTGGAAGCCCACGCTCAGCACCGGGTTCAGCGAGGAGAGCGCGTCCTGGAAGATCATCGCGATCTTCTGCCCGCGGATCTTCCGGCGCTCCTCCTTGCCCATCGTCAACATGTCCTGGCCCCGGAAGCGGATCTCGCCCTGCGGGATGCGGGCCGGGGGCATGTCCAGGATGCCCATGATCGCCTGCGCGGTCACCGACTTGCCCGAACCGGACTCCCCCAGCACCGCCAGGGTCTCCCCCGCCCGGACGCTGTAGTTGACCCCGTTGACCGCCTTCGCCACGCCGTCCCGGGTGACGAACTCCACGTGCAGGTCCCGGACGTCCAGCAGCGGCCCCTCGTAGGGCGTCTCCCGCTGGGGCTTGCCGGTGTCGACAGCTGTGGTCACGATGAGTCCCCTCGCTCAGCGAAGCTTCGGGTCGAGGGCGTCGCGCACCGCGTCACCCAGCATGATGAAGGCCAGCACGGTGATCGAGAGCGCCACGGCCGGGAAGAACAGCACGTACGGGGCCGTCCGGATGACCTTCTGGGCGGAGGCGATGTCGATGCCCCAGGAGATGGTCGGATCCTGCAGGCCGATGCCGAGGAAGCTCAGCGTGGCCTCGGTCGCGATGTAGCCGCCCAGCGCGATCGTGGCGACGACGATCACCGGCGCGATCGCGTTCGGCAGGATGTGCCGGAACATCAACCGCCCGGTGCTCGCGCCGAGCGCCCGGCCGGCCACCACGTAGTCGGACTGTTTGACGGTCAGGACGGCCCCGCGCATGACGCGCGCGATCTGCGTCCAGCCGAGCACCGCGAGGGCGATGACCACGCTCCACACCGTGCGGGCGGAGAACGCGCCCAGCAGGACCAGCGCGCCGAGCAGCAGCGGGATGCCGAAGAAGATGTCGACGACGCGGGAGATCACGGCGTCCACCGCGCCGCCGAAGTACCCGGCGACCATCCCGGTCAGCCCGCCGAGCAGGGTGACCCCCAGGGTCACGAAGATGCCGACGGTGATCGAGGCACGGGCCCCGTAGACCACCCGGGCGTAGATGGACCGGCCCTGGCCGTCGTAGCCGAACCAGCCGGCGCCGAAGAAGTCCGACCAGTCCGGGCGCTTGAGGTAGTCGTTGACCAGGTCGGCCTTGCGCGGATCGGCGTCCGTGAAGGCCCAGGGGAAGATCGCCATCACGACCAGCAGGAGGATCAGGATCGCCGAGATCAGGAAGATCGGCCGGCGCCGCAGGTCCCGCCAGGCGTCGCCCCACAGGCTGCGGGCCTCCTCCCGCTTGGCCGGATCGCCCTCGACCAGGGTCTCCTGCTCGACCGCCATGCCCTGCTCGCCGGCGTAGTCCAGGTGGTCGACGCCCGGGGCCGCGTGCGGCTTGAACTCGCCCTCGTCACGCAGGTCAGGCATAACGGATCCTCGGGTCCAGGACCGCGTAGAGCAGGTCGACGATCAGGGAGGCGACCAGGTAGACGATCACCAGGACGGTCACGATGCCGACCACGGTGGGGCCCTCCTTCTGGTTGATCGCCCGGTACAGCACGTTGCCGATGCCCTGGACGTTGAAGATGCCCTCCGTGACGATCGCACCGCCCATCAGCGCGCCCAGGTCGGTCCCGAGGAAGGTGACCACCGGGATCAGCGAGTTGCGGAGCAGGTGGCGGGTGATGACGGTGCGCCGGGGCAGGCCCTTGGCGACCGCCGTGCGCATGTAGTCCGCCCGCAGGTTCTCCCCGATCGAGGTCCGGGTGAGCCGGGCGACGTAGGCGAGGGAGAGCGATCCCAGCACGATCGCGGGCAGGATCAGCTGGGAGAGGTCCTTGGAGTCCTGCACGGTCGGGGTGACCCAGCCCAGGTTGGTCGCGAAGATCGTCTGGGCGATGTAGGCCAGCACGAACACCGGGATCGAGATCACCACCAGGGTCAGGACCAGCACCAGGGTGTCCTGGAAGCTGCCGCGCCTGAGGCCGGAGACCAGGCCGAGCGCCAGCCCGACGATCAGCTCGAAGGCGAAGGCCATCAGCGCCAGCCGGATGGTGACCGGGAAGGCGTCCGCCATGATGTCGGTGACCGAGCGGCCGGTGAAGCTCGTCCCGAAGTCGCCCTGGAAGAGGTTCCCCATGTAGTGCAGGTACTGCTTCCACAGCGGCTGGTCGAGGTAGTACTTGTGCTTCAGATTGGCCACCACCGCCGGGTCGGCGGCCTTGTCCCCGAAGAGCGCCGCGACCGGGTCCCCGGGCAGCGTGTAGACCATCAGGAAGATCAGGAATGTGGAGCCGAAGAACACCGGGATCATCTGCAGCACCCGCCGCAGCACATAACTTCCCATCCGAGCCTCCTTCCTAGGTGACTGGTCGGCCCGTGACCGGGTGCGCAGGGCCGCGTGGGGGTCGAGTGCCCGGGCCCCGCCCTCCGTGCGGGGAGGGCGGGGCCGGCGCGAGGGGCTGGATCAGCCCTTGACCTCGACCTGGGTCCAGGCCGGGTTGCCGAAGGAGTCGAACTTCACGTTCTGGACGTTCGCCGAGTAGCCCGAGTTGGTGCGGTAGTACCAGAGCGGGATGGCCGGCATGTCGTTCGCCAGCACCGCCTCCGCCTTCTGGTAGCCCGTCACCGTGTCCGCCACGCTGGCCGCCTGGTCCGCCTCGGTGGCCAGCTGGTCGAACTGCGGGCTGCTGTAGCCGAAGTCGTTGGACGCGGCGCCGGTGCGGTAGACGTCGGCCATGAAGTTGGCGTTCAGCGGGTAGTCCTGCACCCAGCCGGTGCGGAAGGCGCCGTTGATCTGGTGGCCGGTGATCGCCGCGCGGGCGGTCTTGAAGTCGGGCTTCGGGTCACCCACGCAGTCCACGCCGGTGCTCTGCCGGATCGAGTTGCAGACCGCGTCCACCCACTCCTTGTGGCCGCCGTCGGCGTTGTAGGTGATCGTCAGCTTGTTGCCGGGGACGCCGCCGCCCTCGGTGATCAGCTGCTTGGCCTTGGTGGCGTCGAAGGTGCAGTTGTCGCCGCACTGGCCGGCCTTGTAGCCCTCGACGCCCTCCGCGACCCACGCGGAGGCCGGCTTGCGCGAGCCCTGCAGCACGGTCTTGGTGATGGTGTCGCGGTCGATCGCCATCGACAGCCCCTGACGGACCTTCGCCTTGTCCGGGCCGGCCCAGTCCGGCTGGTAGAGCGTGAAGCCGATGTTCTGGATCGCGCCCTGCGGCGAGTCGATCGCCCGGTCGCCCAGGTCGCTCTTGTACGTCGCCAGCGCGGACGGCGGCACCTGGTCCATCACGTCGAGGTTGTTGGACTGCAGGTCCGCGTAGGCGGCCTCGGACGTGTTGTACATCTTGAAGACGATGCCGCCGTTCTTCGGCTTGTCCACGCCCTGGTAGTTCGGGTACGCCTTGGTCACCACCTGCTGGTTGTGGCTCCAGCTGACGAACTGGTAGGCGCCGTTGCCCACCGGCTTCTGCCCGAACCCGGTCGGGTCGCTGAAGAAGGCGGTCGGCAGCGGGGAGAAGGCGATGTAGCCCAGCTTGTACTCGAAGTACGAGACCTTGGTGTGCAGCTTGATGGTGAAGTGCGTGTCGTCCACGACGGTCAGGCCGGACATCGCGGTGGCGGTCGGCTGGCCGCTGGCCGGGTGGACGTCCTGGTAGCCCTCGATGTCCGAGAACCAGGAGCTGTTGATCTGGTTGTTGCTGGTGGTCGCGCCCCAGTTCCAGGCGTCGACGAAGTTCTTCGAGGTGACCGGGGTGCCGTCGTGGAACGTCCAGCCGGTCTTCAGGGTGACGTTGAAGGTCTGCGAGTCGCTGGTCTCGATCGAGTCCGCGACCTGCATCCGGATCTTCGCGTTGCTGGGGTCGTAGTCCACCAGCCCCTTGAACAGGTTCTGCAGGATGCGGCCGCCGCCGGTCTCGTTCGCGTTCGCGGGCTGCAAGGGGTTCTGCGGCTCACTGCTCTGGTAACTGAAGGTCTTGCCGCTGTCCGACGAACTACTGCCTCCGCCGCTACTGCTGCACCCACTGGCCACCAGGGCCACAGATGTCGCAGCGGCGAGGACCCATCGAGCGCGAGTGGCTGCGGGCATGGAGGTCCCTCCTCAAGGTGTGTGTCGCATCACACCCCATGAGAAGCGCGGTGGCCCGGCGGCGCGAGCCAGGTACCCCCGGACGGGTGCAGCGGACCCCGCCCGGGGTTGACGCCGCCGCAGGAGCGCCAAACGCCGGAAGGGCCCGCGGCTTCGACAGCCGCGGGCCCTTCCGGGGAACGCCTCGGGGATCAGACGGCGGCGGCCGTCTCCCGGACCTCGGCGAAGTGGCAGGCCGACTCGTGGGCCGCCGCACCGCTGAGCGTGCTGGGCACCGCCAGCAGCGGGATCTCGGTGGCGCAGCGCTCCTCCGCCTTCCAGCAGCGGGTGCGGAACCGGCAGCCGGACGGCGGGTTGGCCGGCGAGGGGATGTCGCCGGTCAGGATGATCCGGTCCCGGGACTCGCGCGCCGTCGGGTCCGGCACCGGCACCGCGGAGAGCAGCGCCTGGGTGTACGGGTGCGTGGCGTTCTCGTAGATCGCCTCGTCCGTGCCGATCTCGACCATCTTGCCGAGGTACATCACGCCGACGCGGTCGGAGATGTGCCGGACGATCGAGAGGTCGTGCGCGATGAACATGTACGAGAGCTCGAACTCGCTCTGCAGCTGGTCCAGCAGGTTGATCACCTGCGCCTGGACGGAGACGTCCAGGGCGGAGACCGGCTCGTCGCAGATGATGATCTCGGGCTTGAGCGCGAGGCCGCGGGCGATGCCGATGCGCTGGCGCTGGCCGCCGGAGAACTGGTGCGGGTACCGGTTGATGTACTCCGGGTTCAGGCCGACGACGTCCAGCAGGTCCTGGACGGCCTTGCGGCGGTCGCCCTTGGGAGCCACCTCGGGGTGGATCTCGAAGGGCTCGCCGATGATGTCGCCGACCGTCATGCGCGGGTTGAGCGAGGTGTACGGGTCCTGGAACACCATCTGGATGTTCCGGCGGACCGCCTTCAGGGCGGAACCGGACAGCTTGGAGATGTCCTCGCCCTTGAACAGCACCTGGCCGGAGGTGGCCCGCTCCAGGTTCATCAGCACCTTGGCCAGCGTGGACTTGCCACAGCCGGACTCGCCGACGATGCCGAGCGTCTCGCCCTTCATCAGCTCGAAGGAGATGCCGTCGACCGCCTTGACCGCGCCGACCTGCTTCTTGAAGACGATGCCCTGGGTCAGGGGGTAGTGCTTGACCAGGTCCTTGACCTCCAGGATGGGCTCAGCCATGGAGGGTCTCCTTCCAGAGGTGGCACGCGCTGCGGCGGCCGGTGAGCTCCGTGCCGTCCTTGTCGGTCACCTGGTGCAGCTTCGGGATCTCCGTGCGGCACTGGTCGGTGGCGACGTCACAGCGGGGGTTGAACGCGCAGCCGGCCGGGACCTTCAGCAGGTTCGGGGGCAGGCCCTTGATCGCGTACAGCTCCTGGCCCTTCTGGTCCAGGCGCGGGATGGAGCGGAGCAGGCCCTTGGTGTACGGGTGCGCGGGGTTGGCGTACAGGTCGTGGACCGGGGCGGTCTCGACGATCCGGCCGGCGTACATCACGGCGATCTTGTCCGCGACGTCGGCGACCACGCCGAGGTCGTGGGTGATCAGGATCAGGCCCATGTTGTACTCGGCCTGCAGCTCCGCGAGGAGGTCCATCACCTGGGCCTGGACGGTGACGTCCAGGGCGGTGGTGGGCTCGTCGGCGATGATCAGGTCGGGCTCCATGGAGAGCGCCATCGCGATCATGATGCGCTGGCGCATGCCGCCGGAGAACTGGTGCGGGTAGTCGCCGACGCGCTGCTTGGCGGCGGGGATGCGCACCCGCTCCATCAGCTCGACGGCCTTGGCCCGGGCGTCCTTCTTGGACATGCCCTTGTGCACCCGGAACATCTCGCCGAGCTGGTCGCCCACGGTCATCACGGGGTTCAGCGAGGAGAGCGCGTCCTGGAAGATCATCGCGATCTTCTGGCCGCGGATCAGCCGGCGCTGCTCCTCCTTCATGGCGAGCATGTCCTCGCCGCGGAAGAGGATCTGGCCCTGGCTGATCTTGCCGGGCGGCATGTCCAGGATGCCCATGATGGTCTGGGCGGTCACCGACTTGCCGGAGCCGGACTCACCCAGCACCGCCAGGGTCTCACCGGCGGACACGGAGTAGTTGACGCCGTTCACGGCCTTGGCGACGCCGTCCCGGGTGTGGAACTCCACGTGGAGGTCACGGACCTCCAGCAGCGGGGTGCCGATTTCGAGGCGGCCGCTCTTCTGGTTCTTCTCGATCACGGTGGTCATCGGGTCGTCACCTCTTCTCTCAGCGGAGCTTCGGGTCGAGGGCGTCGCGCACCGCGTCGCCGAGCATGATGAACGCCAGCACCGTGACGCTCAGCACCGCGGACGGGAAGAGCAGCACGTGCGGGGCGGTCAGGAAGCGGGGCTGGGCGTCGCTGATCATCAGGCCCCAGGAGATCTCCGGGGACTGGACACCGATGCCCAGGTAGGACAGGGCGGCCTCGGCACCGATGTAGACACCCAGGCTGATCGCGGAGACCACGATCACCGGCGCGATGGCGTTCGGCAGGATGTGCCGGAAGGTGATCCGGAAGCTGCCGGCGCCGAGCGCCTTGGCCGCCATCACGTAGTCGTTGTGCTTGTTGGCCAGCACGGAGGCGCGCATGATGCGGAAGATCTGCGGCCAGCCGAGCACGGCCATCACGACGGAGACGGTGTAGGCGTTGCCCTTGCCGAGCATCGACATGATCAGCATGCCGCCGAGCAGCAGCGGGATGGAGAAGAAGATCTCGGTGAAGCGCGACAGGATGCTGTCGACCATGCCGCCGACCCAGCCGGCCAGCAGGCCGAGCAGGGCGCCGATCACGGTCACCGTGGTGGTGGTGAGCACACCGACGATGATCGAGTTGCGGGCACCCCAGATGGTGCGGGTGTAGACGTCACAGCCCTGCACGTCGAAGCCGAACCAGTGCTCGGCGCTCGGGCGCTTCAGGGAGTTGGCCAGGTCGCACGCGTCGCCCGAGAGCGGGTTGCCGTCGGTGAACAGCTGCGGCACGGCGGCGATCACCAGCAGGGCGGAGACGAGCACCGCGCCGATGATGAAGACCGGGTTGCGGCGCAGGTCGCGCAGTGCGTCGGACCAGAGGCTGGCGACGCGCTCGGGCTTCTGCTTCTTCTCCGGCGCGGCCTTCGGGGTCTTGTCCTCGGGCGCCTCGCTGCCCACGGTGATGGTGTCACTCATAGCGGATCCTCGGGTCGAGCACGGCGTACAGCAGGTCCACGAGCAGGGTGGTGATCAGGTAGATCATCACCAGCAGGGTGACCATGCCGACGATCACCGTGCCCTGCTTCTGGTACACGGACTGGGCCAGCAGGCCGCCGATGCCGTGCATGTTGAAGATCTTCTCGGTGATGACCGCGCCACCCATCAGACCGCCGAGGTCGGCACCGAGGAAGGTGACGATCGGGATCAGCGCGTTGCGCAGGGCGTGGCGGCCGATCACCCGACGGCGCTTCAGACCCTTGGCGACCGCGGTGCGGACGTAGTCCGCGCGCATGGTCTCCATCAGGCTGGTGCGGGTCAGTCGGGCGACGTACGCGAGCGAGGTCGACGCCAGCACGAAGGCCGGCAGCAGGTAGGCCCGCAGTCCGTCCTCCTCGTTGAAGGAGACCGGGAAGAAGTCGACGCCGTAGTCGGTCTTGAGCTTCACGCCCAGCACCAGCTGCAGCACGAAGCCGGTGACGAAGACCGGGATCGAGATGACGAACAGCGTGCTGATGAGCACCAGCTGGTCGATGAACTTGCCCTTGCGCAGGGCCGCCATGACACCCGCCAGCACGCCGATGACTGCCTCCATGATGAAGGCGACCAGGGCGAGGTTGACGGTGTACGGGAACGCCTCGCTGATCATGTCGGTCACGGAGCGACCGGTCAGACTCTCGCCGAGGTTCCCCTGGAAGACCCCTGAGATGTAGTTCCAGTACTGCAGCAGGAAGGGGTCGTTCAGGTGGTACTTCTGGCGGATCATTTCCGCCACGAGCGGGTCGGCTCGCTTCTCACCGGCCAGCGCCTGCACCGGGTCACCGGGCAGGTAGTGAACCAGGGCATAGATCAGCAGAGTCGCACCGAGCAGGACAGGGATCGCCTGTATCAGTCGGCGGATGACATAGCGGCCCATCAGACCTCCACACTTTCAAGCAAGGAAGGGAGGCGGGAGGACCGGGACTGTAGTCCGGTCCGCCCGCCCCCGTTCGTCTGACTACCGGATCAGCCGGCGAGCTCGACCTCGTCCAGGTTCATACGGCCCTGGGCGTCGGTGTCGAAGTTCTTGATCTTCTTGCTGTACGCGGCGGAGGACATGTAGGTGTACACCGGGATGTACGGCAGGTCCTGCACCAGGATGTCGTCGGCCTGCTGGTACAGCTTCTGGCCCTCGTCCTGGGTCTTCGCCTGGTCGGCCTGGTTCAGCAGGTCCTCGAACTTGTCGTTGACGTAGCCGCCGTAGTTCGAGCCGTTCTCGATCGCGACCTTGGAGAAGATCGGACGGAGGTAGTTCTCGATCGACGGGTAGTCCATCGACCACGCCATGCGGAAGGCGCCCGAGTACTGCTTCTCGCCCAGCGCGTCGAGGATCTTGCCGAACTTCTCGAACGGCTTGGTGGTGACCTCGATGCCCAGGTTCTTCTTCAGCTGGTTCGCGACGGCCTCGATCCACTCCTTGTGGCCGCCGTCGGCGTTGTAGCCCAGCTCGATGGTGTTGCCGGGAACACCGCCGGCCTGGTCGAAGAGCGCCTTGGCCTTGGCCGGGTCGTACTTCGCCGCGTCGCCCATGGCGCCCTTGCGGTAACCCGGGATCAGCGGGTTGACGAAGTCGTCGGCCGGGACGCGGGTGCCCGAGAAGATCGTCTTGGTGATCGCCTCGCGGTCGATCGCCATCGAGATCGCCTTGCGGATCTCCGGCTTGCCGTAGGTGGCCGGGTTGGTGGCGATCGGGAAGCCGATGTAGCCGACGCCGGACTCCGGCTTGTAGATGTAGCGGTCGCCGAACTCGCCCTTGACGCTCGACAGGGCCGAGATCGGCAGCTTGTCGGTGGCCTGGATGTTGTCGGCGCGCAGGTCGTTGTACGCGGTGTCCAGGTTGTCGTAGATCTTGAAGGTGACGCCCTGGAGCTTCGCCTTGCCGTCCGAGGCAGGGAAGTTCTCGTAGCGCTTGACCTTGATCTGCTTGTTGTGCTCCCAGGCGCCGTCCATCTCGAACGGGCCGTTGCCGATCGGCTTGTCGGCGAACGTCTTCGGGTCGGTGAAGAACGCCTTGGGCAGCGGGTAGAACGCGTTGTAGCCCAGCATGGTCTTGAACTGGGAGAACGGCTGCGTCAGGGAGACGGTGAAGGTCTTGTCGTCGACGACCGTCAGGCCCTTGAGCTTGTCGGTGGTCGGCTTCTTGTCCTTGCCCGGGGCCAGGTCCTCGGAGCCCTCGATCTTGGCGAAGAACGGCAGGCCCTCGGCCGCGTTGTCCTGGTTGGCGCCCCAGTTCCAGGCGTCGACGAACGACTGGGCGGTCACCTTCTCACCGTTGTGGAAGGTGTAGCCGTCCTTCAGCTTGATCGTCCAGAGCTTGCTGTCGGCGCTCTCGATCGACTCGGCGACGCGCAGCTTCGGCTCGTTGGTCTTGTTGTCGTACTCGACCAGGCCGGCGAAGACGGCACCGAGAACCTCGGCACCCTCGGACTCCGCGGTGTTCTGGGGAACCAGACCGTGCTGCGGCTCGCCGAGCTGGACGGCGATGGTGCCGCCGCCGGAAGAGGCCTTGTCACTGCTCTTCGAGCTGGTGCTGCAAGCGGTCGCCGCGAGGGCGATAGCGGTCGCCGCGACGATCCACTTGGTCTGGGTTGCACCGCGCATGGGGGATGCCTCCTGAAATCGACTTTCCAACGAGGAGAGCACCACGGTCGGCTGACGCCGCTTCCGTTGTGCCGTCCGCGCTCGTGGTTTCGGCGCGCACCCCTGCGCGTTAACCCTTGACCCGAGCCTGACTGCACCCACTATCCGTCACGCACGGACACGAAAGTGACCACTAGCGATCTCAATTAGGTCACATGAACGGTCGGTAAGTTTCGAAAATCGGACATAAGAGACATACTCAGACAGGCATCAAACGGACAGTCGTCATGAATGACGGACTGTCACGTTCGCTCAGCGGACACCTTGCTGTGTTAAGCGATATTCCGTTTATACGCGCGTCGACAGCGTGGAGTAGTGAAAACGATCGCCCCCCTCTCCGTTGGAAAGGGGGGCGATCGATTCAGGCCAAAGGGCGCTCAGAAGGAAGTGGTCACGCCTTCTTGGCGCGCGAAGCCGTGCGGCCGCGCTCCTTCTGGTCCAGGACGACCTTACGGATGCGAACCGTCTCCGGAGTCACCTCGATGCACTCGTCCTCGCGGCAGAACTCCAGCGACTGCTCCAGCGAGAGCTTGCGCGGCGGCACCAGGTTCTCGGTGGTGTCGGAGGAGGCCGCACGCATGTTGGTGAGCTTCTTCTCCTTGGTGATGTTGATGTCCATGTCGTCCTGGCGCGAGTTCTCGCCGACGATCATGCCCTCGTACACCTCGGTGGTGGGCTCGACGAAGAGCGTGCCGCGCTCCTGGATGCCCATCATCGCGAACGGCGTCACGACGCCCGCGCGGTCCGCCACCAGCGAGCCGTTGTTGCGCATCCGGAGCTCGCCGAACCACGGCTCGTGGCCCTCGAAGATGGAGTGCGCGATGCCGGTGCCGCGGGTGTCGGTCAGGAACTGGGTCCGGAAGCCGATCAGGCCGCGCGACGGGACGATGAACTCCATGCGGACCCAGCCGGAGCCGTGGTTCGTCATGGTCTCCATGCGGCCCTTGCGGGTCGCCATCAGCTGGGTGATCGCGCCGAGGTACTCCTCGGGGCTGTCGATGGTCATCCGCTCGACCGGCTCGTGGGTCTTGCCGTTGATGACCTTGGTGACGACCTGCGGCTTGCCGACGGTCAGCTCGAAGAGCTCCCGGCGCATGGTCTCGACCAGGATGGCCAGCGCCAGCTCGCCACGGCCCTGGACCTCCCAGGCGTCCGGACGCTCGGTCGGCAGCACGCGGAGCGAGACGTTACCGATCAGCTCGCGGTCCAGGCGGTCCTTCACCATGCGGGCGGTGACCTTGTGGCCCTTGCCGCCCTTGCCGACCAGCGGCGAGGTGTTGGTGCCGATGACCATCGAGATGGCCGGCTCGTCCACCGTGATCAGCGGCAGCGCGATCGGGTTCTCCAGGTCGGCCAGGGTCTCGCCGATCATGATGTCCGGGATGCCCGCGACGGCGCAGATGTCGCCGGGGCCGGCCACCTCGGCCGGCTTGCGGGTGAGCGCCTCGGTCATCAGCAGCTCGGTGATCTTCACCTGCTGGATCGAACCGTCACGCTTCATCCACGCGACCTGCTGGCCCTTGCGCAGCTCGCCCTGCTCGACGCGGCAGAGCGCGATGCGGCCGAGGAAGTTGTCCGCGTCCAGGTTGGTGACGTGGGCCTGGAGCGGGGCGTCCTCGTCGTAGGTCGGGGCCGGGACGGCCGACAGGATGGTCGAGAAGAACGGCTCCAGCGAGTCGCTGTCGGCCGGGACGCTGCCGTCCTCCGGCTTGGTCATCGAGGCGACGCCGTCACGCGCACAGGCGTAGACGATCGGGAACTCGATCTGCTCCTCGGTCGCGTCGAGGTCCAGGAAGAGGTCGTAGGTCTCGTTGATGACCTCGTCGATCCGGGAGTCCGGACGGTCGGTCTTGTTGATGCAGAGGATCACCGGGAGCTTGGCGGTGAGCGCCTTGCGGAGCACGAAGCGGGTCTGCGGCAGCGGACCCTCGGAGGCGTCGACCAGGAGAACGACCGCGTCCACCATGGACAGACCGCGCTCGACCTCACCACCGAAGTCGGCGTGGCCGGGGGTGTCGATGATGTTGATCGTGATCGGGGCGCCACCCTCCTTGGGGTGGTACTTCACGGCGGTGTTCTTCGCGAGAATGGTGATGCCCTTCTCGCGCTCCAGGTCGTTGGAGTCCATCATGCGGTCATCGAGGTGCTGGTGGGCGGCGAAGGCACCGGCCTGCTTCAGCATGGCGTCGACCAGAGTGGTCTTGCCGTGGTCGACGTGGGCGACGATGGCAACGTTGCGGATGTCATTGCGCGTGGGCATGCTGAGCGGATTCTCCCGGAATCGTGGGTTTCGGCGCCCGGCTGCGTGACGCCGACCGGCGATCCGTTGTGATCACCGCCGCCCGTTCCGCCTGCTACTACCGGTCCACCCGCCGGGCAGGACATGCCACGGCTTCCTCCTATCGTACGGGGAACCCTCCAGGTCGGCAGAAACGGGCAGGTCGGGCGGGATCAAGATCACAAGTGGATCACCGGCACGCCACCCGGCCGACGCCGTGCCGGGGCCCCCGGTCACGCACCGCCGGGCCCGGCCGGGCCGGGCGTCGTCCGCGTGGTCGCCCCGGCCCGCGCACGGTCAGGGGGCGAGGAACCCCACGTCCTGGAAGCGCGGCCGGCCGAAGCCCCAGGCGCCCGCGCCCGCCACGTCCGACCGGACCGCGACCAGGTCCGGCCGCTGGTAGAGCGGTACCGAGTGGCCCAGCTGCCAGATCCGGGTGTCGGCCTCCTGGAGCAGGGCCAGGTGGGCGGCGGGGTCGAGCTCGGCGGCCGCGCGGTCGAAGAGGCGGTCGATCTCCTCCGTCCCGGAGCGGCCGTAGTTGCTGCCGGCCTCCAGGGCGCCGTCCGCGCCGGGGCGCGGCTTGGCGTAGACGGCACGCTGGTCGACCGCCGGGTGGGGGCCGGCCGGCCAGGAGAACAGGGCGAGGTCGTAGTCGCCGGTCGCCAGGTGGTCCCGGACGAAGGCCTCGGCGGGCGCCGCCACCGTCCGGAGCGCGATGCCCGCGCCGGCGAGGTCGGCGGTCAGCGCGTCGGCGGTGCGCCGGGCGGTGGCCGAGCCGGCCGGGACCAGCAGGGCGAGGGCCAGCTCCCGGCCGTCCCGGACCCGGGTGGCGCCGGCCACGGGCCGCTTCCAGCCGGCCGCGTCCAGCAGCCGGCCCGCGTCCGCCGGGCCGAGCGCGGCGCTATTGTCCCGGTAGCCGTCCTGGTCACCGGCGAACAGGTGGCTGCCGAGCGGGGCGGCGGCGAGGCCGAGCGGGGTCAGCGCGGCACCGGCGACCCGGCGCCGGTCGACCGCGCGGGCCAGGGCGAGCCGGACGGCCGGGTCGGTGAGCGGGCCGCGGGCGGCGTTCAGGGTGAGCTCGGTGAGCGCGGCCGCGGCGGCCCGGTGCACGGTGATGCCGGGCAGGGCCTCCGCCCGCCGCAGCGCCCGGTCGGCGGCCTCCGGCGCCGCGGCGGGCGGGGCGGCGGGGGTCGCGGACGCGGTCGCGGCCGGGGACCCGGAGCCGGAGGCGGACCCGGATACGGAGGCGGAGCCGGAGGCGGACGCGGACGGGGTGGGCGGAGCGGCCGGGGCGGAGCCGGCCCGGTCGACCGCCGCGGTGAGCGAGGCGATGTCCAGCCGGTCCTGGTCGAGCGCGTCCAGCCGGCCCTCGGCCGGGACCACCAGGAAGTCGATCCCGTCCGCCTTCGGCCGGTCCCCCCACCAGTTCGGGCTGCGCACCAGGCTCACCCGCCCGCCCGCCGGGTCGTACCGGGAGAGCCGGAACGGACCCGCCGTCGGCTCCGGCCCGTCGGTCAGCGGGCGGTTGAACGCCGCCGGGGAGCCGGTCACCGCGGCCGGGTAGAGCGGACCGAACAGGGCGCGCCACTCCGCGTACGGCCGCCGGAAGGTCACCTTCACCTCGTGCGGGCCGGCCCCCTGGGTGATCGAGTCGATCGCGTCGTACCCGGCCGGACGGTTCCCGGCGTAGGCCGGGTCGAGGCCGGAGAGGGCGGCCCGCTGCGCGCCGAAGTCGGCGGCCGAGAGCGGGGTGCCGTCGCTCCAGACGGCCTGCGGGCTGAGCCGGTAGGTGACCACCTGCGGCTGCTGTCCGGGCGGGGTGCACTCGGCGGACTCCAGGTAGTCCGGGTCGGCGACCGGCCGGCCGTGCTCGTCCGGCCGGAACAGCGAGGGGTAGAGGGCGTGGGCGAGCAGCGCGCTGTCCGCGGTCGCGGTCGGCTGGTAGACGTTGAGCGTGGCCGGGGCGGCGTCCAGCGCCCAGCGCGGCGTGCCGCCCTCCCGGACGGCGGCACGGTCGGGCGGGCCGACGTCCCCGGTGACGGCGGTGGGCGGGGCCGGTACGGGAGCCGGTACCGGCGGGTGGGCCGGGGCCGGGCCGCCGGAGCAGCCGGCCAGGGCGCCGGTGGCGAGCAGCAGCGCGGCGGCTGCGGCGGTGAGCTGGCGGACGCGCATGGCGGCCATCGAACGCCGACCCGGTCGGGGCGGCCGTCCCGACACGGCGGCCGCCGGGGGACTGCACCCGGACAGCCGATCCGCGCGGCGGCCCCGAGCGTGCCCGGCCGAGGGCGACCGGTCCGGGGGCGACCGGCCCTACAGCGACAGCTCGAACCAGACGATCTTGCCCTTGGGCGTCCGCCGGCTCCCCCAGCGCTCGGCCAGCAGGCTGACCAGCTGGAGCCCGCGCCCGCCCTCGTCGGTCTCCTGCGCGCGCCGCTGGCGCGGCTGGGCGTAGCCGTCGTCCCAGACCTCGCAGACCATGCTGCGGTCGCGCAGCAGTCGCAGCCGGATCTCGCCCCGGCCGTGCCGGAGCGCGTTGGTGACCAGCTCGCTGACCAGCAGCTCGGTGGTGTCGACCAGCTCGTCCAGACCGCGCGCCAGCAGCCAGCTGCAGGCCAGCTCGCGGGCCTTGGCGACGGAGGTCGGCTCGGGCGGCAGGAACCAGTTGCCGACGGCGTCGTCGGGGAAGGCGTGCACCTTGGCCATCAGCAGGGCGATGTCGTCCTCGCCGTGGTGCGGGTTGAGCTCGCCGAGGACGTGGTCGCAGAGGTTCTCCAGGCTCTTGCCCTCCGCCGACAGCGCGATGCGGAAGGCGCGCAGGCCCTCGTCCAGCTGGTGCTTGCGGCTCTCCACCAGGCCGTCGGTGTACAGGCCGAGCACGGCGCCGTCCGGCAGGGTCAACTCGACCTCCTCGAAGGGCTCGCCGCCGACGCCGAGCGGCAGGCCGGGCGGGACGTCGAGCATCCGGGCGGGCTCGTCGGGGCTGAGCAGGACGGGCGGCAGGTGGCCGGCGTTGGCGAAGACGCAGCGCCGGGTGACGGCGTCGTAGACCGCGTAGACGCAGGTGGCCAGGTAGACCTCGCGGGCCTCCTCGTCGGCGGTCGAGGTGAGCCGCCCGTACGGGGTGGGCGAGCCGGCGGGCGCGGAGTCGTCGCCCAGCCCGCGGGCGATCTCGTCGAGGGCGGTGAGCACCTCGGCGGGGTCGAGGTCGAGCATGGCCAGGGTGCGGACGGCGGTGCGCAGCTGGCCCATCGCGACGGCGGCGCGCAGGCCGCGGCCCATCACGTCGCCGATGACCAGCGCGGTGCGGTTGCCCGGCAGCGGGATGACGTCGAACCAGTCGCCGCCGACCTCGGTGTTGTTGTTGCTGGGCAGGTAGCGGCAGGCGATCTCCAGGCCGCTGGCGGCCGGGTTGCCCGGGGGCAGCAGGCTGCGCTGCAGGATCAGGGCGCGCTCGTGCTCGCGGCGGTAGAGCCGCGCGTTGTCGATGCAGACGGCGGCGCGGGCCACCAGTTCCTCGGCGATGGCGACGTCACGGGCGTCGAACGGCTCGCTGCCGATCGCGCGGGAGAGCTGGACCAGGCCGAGCACCTGGTCGCGGGCGACCAGCGGCACGATCAGGGTGGAGCGCAGCAGCGGGTCCGGCCCGGGCTCGGGGACGACGCTGCGGCCGGTGCGCAGCGCGCGGGCGTGCGGCGAGCGGCGCGGGTAGCAGAGCGTGCCGCCGGCCTCGGCGATCGGCAGGCCGGTGACCGAGCCGAGCACGGAGGAGGCGCCGCCGACCACGCTGGAGACGGCGACCCGGCGCAGCTCGCCGCTGCCGTCGGTGAGCACGCCGTCGCCGTAGCGGCCGGCGCTGGGGACGGTCTCGCCGGAGAGCAGCGCGGTGTAGAGGTCGACGGTGGCGAGGTCGCAGAACGGCGGGACGACGACGTCCAGCAGTTCCTTGGCGGTGGTCTCCAGGTCGAGGGTGGAGCCGATGTGCGCGCTGGCCTCGTTGAGCAGGGCGAGGTTGCGGCGCACCCCGTCGGCCTCGCGCTCGGCGACGTGCCGGGAGGTGACGTCGGAGACCTGGCCGGCCACGCCCATCGGCTGCCCGGCCGAGCCGTTGAGGCGGTAGAGCGAGACGGCCCAGAGCCGGTTGCCCTCGCGGGTCGGCACGGCGGAGTGGAAGCGCAGGTCGAAGACGGGCTCGCCGGTGGCGAGGACCTTGCGCAGGGCGGCGGTCAGCCGGTCGGCCTCGGGGGCCGGGAAGAGGTCGTGCGCGGTCAGGCCTTCGAGGTCGGTGGGGGCGAGGCCGACCCCCGAGGCGAAGGCGTCGTTGACCCGCTGGAGCCGGAGCCGGTCGTCGAACAGGACGAAGCCGGTCGGGGTCTGGCCGAAGACGGCCTCGGAGGCGGCGAGGTCGGTCTCGATCCGGCGCAGCCGGCCGAGGTCGACCGCGAGACAGGTGGCACCGGCGGTGGGCAGCGCGCTGTCGGGCATCAGGTAGAGCTCGGCGAGGCCCTCGCCGCCGGTGGCGTCGCGGTAGGGCGTGGTGCCCACCCACTCCTCGCCGGCCAGCGTGCGCTCCAGCCGGGTGCGGCCGCGCTGCCAGAGCTCGCGCGGGACGAAGGTGCTGATCGGATCGGCCCCGACCGCGTCGACGGCGGGCACGCCGAAGAACTCGGCGGCGCGCTCGCTCCACTGGCTGATCCGGCCGTCCGGGCCGATCGCGAAGGTGGCGACCCGGATGTAGTCGTAGATCGAGCCCGGGTCCCCCGCGCCCCACTGGTGGGCGCCGACCACCGGGCGGGCCGCCCGGCCCTGCCCCGCGGAAGGGGCGGGCAGGTGTGGCGAACCGGCCTGCCCGGGCACAGCGGCATGACCGCTGCTGCTCGGCGCGTTACGCGCCGGGGTGCTGTTCAACGGACCGACCCCTCCAAACCCGCGACCGTCCGGATGCCGAGAAGACCGAGTATTCATCATCGAGGGGTACGTTCACACGCCCTCAACATCACAACATCAGATCGGGCGAAGGTTTTTGTCCTACCGCCCGCGCAACCACAATGCCACGCTCGCGCCCCCTGCCGGAGTGCGCGCTCCCCCCGGCCCCCTGCTGGCATATGCGGTCCCGTTCTACTCGCGTCCTACTCGTCACCCGGCTCCTCGGGCTCATTACCCGGCAGCGCCTGCTCGAACCAGACGACCTTGCCCATGCCCTCGGCCCGCGCGCCCCAGCGCAGTGCCAGCCGGCGGACGAGTTCCAGGCCCCGGCCGCCCTCGTCGGCCTCCGCCGCGTGACGCTCGCGGGGCGGATCGGGCAGCGGGTCGGAGATCTCGACCAGCAGCGTCTCGCCCAGCGTCAACCGTACGCCGATGGGGGCGCTGGCATAGCGGACCGAGTTGGTCACCAGCTCGCTGACCAGCAGCTCGGTGGTGTCGGTGAGCGCTTCGACGCCCCACTCGACCAGCGCGGCGCGGACCAGCCGGCGGGCCCGGGAGACGGCGGTCGGCTCGGCGGGCAGCGTCCAGCCGGCCGTCGGGGTGCCGGCCTGGCCGTGGCCGAGCCGGGCCAGCAGCAGCGCCACGTCGTCGGGCTCGCGGCCCTGCTCCATGGTGGCCAGCACGGCCTCGCAGGCCGCCTGGATGGAGGCGTGCGGCTCCTGGAGCACGGTGACCAGCCGGCCGAGGCCGACGTCGAGGTCCTTGTCGCGGGACTCCACCAGCCCGTCGGTGCACAGGGCGAGCAGGCTGCCTTCGGGGATCTTGAGCTCGACCGATTCGAAGGGCACCCCGCCGACGCCGAGCGGAGCGCCGGACGGCAGGTCGAGGATCCGGCCGGTCCCGCCGAGCAGCGGGCCGCCGGTGCGGGTCGGCTCCTCGGCGCCCTCGCGGGGCACCACCAGCACCGGCGGGATGTGGCCGGCCTTGGAGACCGTCAGCCGGGCCGTGGCCGGGTCGAACACCGCGTAGACGCAGGTGGCCAGCAGCGCCTCGTCCGGTCCCTGGGCGAGGTCGTCGGCCAGCTCGTGGACGTGCCGCAGCAGCACGTCCGGGGGCAGGTCGAGGGCGGCCAGGACGCGGACGGCGGTGCGCAGCCGGCCCATCGTGGCGGCGGCCCGCAGGCCGTGGCCCATCACGTCGCCGACCACCAGCGCGGTGCGGTCGCCGGGCAGCGGGATGACGTCGAACCAGTCACCGCCGACCTCGGTGCCGATGCTGCCCGGCACGTAGCGGTAGGCGACCTCGACGCCGGTGGGCTGCGGGACCTGCTGCGGGAGCAGGGTGCGCTGCAGGGTGAGCGCGGCGGTGCGCTCCCGGGCGTAGAGCCGGGCGTTGTCGAGGGAGCTGCCGGCCCGGTCCGCCAGCTCGACGGTGAAGGCGAGGTCGTCCCGGTCGAAGCCCTCGCGGTAGCCGGCCCGGCTGACCAGCAGCAGGCCGATCACGATGCCCCGGGCCCGCAGCGGCACCACCAGCATCGAGTGCACGCCCAGGTCGTGGGCGGCCTGCATCTTCGGGTCGCCCGGGTAGGTGACGTCGCTCAGCTGGTCGGCGCCGGAGAGCAGCTCGGGGACGCCGGTGCGCAGCACCCGCCCGCAGGCGGAGTCCTCGGAGAAGGTGATCCGGGCGCCGCGCCGGAGCATCACCTCGACCTCGGGACCGTCCTGGACGGAGGCGGTGCCCAGCTGGAGCAGCGAGGTGCGGCGGTCGTGGCCGTGCCGGGGCAGGTCGTCGCCGTGGGCGACGGCCTGGAGCAGGATCACCGCGGAGTGGTCGGTGAGTCGGGGCACCACGGCGCCGGCCAGCTCCTGGGCGATCCGCGAGGCGTCCAGGAGGTCGCCGACCCGGGAGCCGAACTCGTTGAGCAGCGAGAGCCGGCGCCGGGCGTGCTCGACCTTGGCGACCGCCCGGTAGCGCTCGGTCACGTCCATCACGGTGCCGGAGATGCCGAGCACCCGGCCGGCCCGGTCGGTCATCCGGCTGTAGGAGATCGAGCGGTACCCGGAGCGGGCGGTGACCGGCGAGGCCAGGGTGACGTCGATGACCGGCTCGCCGGTGGCCAGCACCTGGCGCTGGATGGCGGTGATCTCGTCGGCGGCCCGCTCGGGCAGGGTCTCGCCGGTGGTCCGCCCGACGTGGTCCTCGGTGACCATGCCGTTCATCTCGGCCAGGGTCTGGTTGACGGCGGTGTAGCGCAGGTCGGTGTCGAGGACGGCGATGCCCAGCGGGGACTGCTCGAACAGCGCGTCCCGGACGGCGAGGTCCCGCTCGACCGCCCGGACGGCGGCCGCCTCGGCCAGGTTGACCTGGAGGAACGGCGTGCCGTCGCCGTCCACCAGCAGGGAGATCCGGGCGTCGACGGTGACCGCCTCGCCGTCCCGGTCGCGCAGCTCGGTGAGGCCGGCCCAGCGGCCGTGGCGCAGGGTGTCCTGGATCGCCGTGCGGATCCGGGTGACCTGGTCCTCGTCCGGGATCAGCTCGTCGATCCGGCGGCCGACCAGCAGCTCGTTCGGCCAGCCGAGCAGTTCCTCGGCGGCCGGGCTCCAGAGCACCACCCGGCCGGCGGTGTCCAGGATGGCGATGGCCACCTTCACCACGTCGAGCAGATTGCCCTCGCGGTGGCCGCCCGTGCCGCCCGGCTCGGCTCCTGGGGCGCCCGGGAAGGGGCGGCCGGGGCGGCTGCGGGGGCCCGCCGACGGGGACGCGTCGGGCGCCACCATGGACGTCGCGGGACGGTCCGCGGGATCGGCCTCGGGGGCGCCGCCGTCCCCCCGGCGGCGGCCGGCCGGCGGTAGCGGCGGCTGCTGCTGCGGGCGCGCGCCACGGCGCAGGCGGGCGCGCGCGGCGGCACTCCCCCCGGTGCCCGTGCCTCGTGCTCCCCCGCCACCGTGACCGGTACTCGACACCGACGGGGCCTCCGGCTCTGGTCGGGATCGGCGTCGCCGGCTGGGGACGGCTCACCGATGGTGACGAATGGTGCCGAAAAGCGACATACCCAGCAGAACCCAGGCTATCCCGGCTTATGGGTCCTCTTTTCCGATTGACCTACCTGGCGTATCGCGCGTGGCGCGGGCGGGTGCGGCCCGCCCCGCCCCTCCCGTGGTGCGGGCGGGCACGCCGGGCGCGCGGCGGTCAGCGCGCGCTGTCGGCCCCGGCCAGCAGGCGGGTCAGGTGCGGGAGGACTTCGCGGTCGTGGTCGAGCCAGTCGAGCCCGTCGAGCTCGGCGGCGACGAGCCAGCGGAGCTCGTCGTGGTCCTGCAGCGGCCGCGGGTCGCCGGAGAGCAGTTCGGCCACCCAGAGCCGCAGCTCCAGCCCCGGGCGGACCAGCCACGCCCCGGGCAGCGGCTCCAGCGCCCTCGCCCGGACACCGAGCTCCTCCAGCAGCTCGCGCTCCAGCGCCTGGGGCTGCGTCTCGCCGGGCTCGACCTTGCCGCCCGGGAACTCCCAGCGCCCGGCCACCTCGGCCGGGGCACTGCGGCGGGCGGCCAGCACCCGGCCCCGGTGGACGAGCGCGCCCCCGACGACGATCCGGTTCTCCATGGCCCCGACCCTATGCGGCCTCGGCCTCCACCCAGTACAGCTGCTTGTGCCCGCGGGCCTCGAACTCCGCGGCCAGCCGTTCGGCCTCGGCCCGGTCCAGCCCCTTGGCGACCACGTAGCGGTTGCCGTTGTCGTCCTGTCGCATCACCCGGCAGGTGTCCATACCGGTGAGCCTAGGCGCCCCGCCCCGGGACCGGAACGGCCGGTGCCCGCACGGGCATCCGACCGCCGGGGCGCGTGGTCCCGGCCCGCGTGGGGGTCGGGCCGGGACCACGCGCACGGGACGCTACGCCCGGCGCGCTTCCGGTGTGTACGGGCCCGGTTAACGCCCGGTAAGACACCGGCCCGGCCCGCCCGCCGCCGCCGTCAGACCCGGATCTCGCCGACCTGCTCGCCGGTCGAGAGGCCGAGCTCCCGGCGGATCTCCACGGTCGAGTTCGCCTCCTTGGCCACCAGCGACTTCGCCCGCCGGATCTCGCGTTCGAGCGCGGTCGCGTCCACGGCCTTGGCCGCGGCGTCCCAGGCCGTCGCGGCGGCGCGCTGGGCGGCCACCAGCTCGGCCACCTTCGGCTTGGCGCCCTCCGGCCAGGCCACCGTGCTCCCGGACAGCTGCTCGGCCTCCTTGCGGGAGGCGTCGGCCATCCGGCCCGCCCAGGCGGTGAACTCGGGCCGGGCGTCGGCGACCTCGGCGTCCGGCTCGCTCCAGGAGACCTTGTTGTAGACCAGCGCCGCCTCCAGGTAGGCCAGCTGGGCCTGGGACAGCTTGCCCCGGTCGGTGCGGACGCTGCCCAGGTGCTCGGCGTCGCGGTCCTCGAAGGCACAGGTGGCGTAGCGCTCGCCGGACTTCCAGTTGGCGCGGCCCGGGAACAGGTAGACCTCGTCCACGCCGTCCGGCACGGCCCAGTAGTCGAGGGCGTAGTCGGCGAGCACCGGGCCGCAGAGCGCCGCGGCGCTCTCGCGGACGCGGCTCTCGCCCGGGTAGGCGAGCCCGCCGCTCTCCGGGATCCGGGCGGTGCCGGCCACCTCGCCGTGGTGCGGCAGCGCACAGGGGGCCGTGAACACCCAGAGGACCGTCTGGTCGCCGTCCTCGCGTCCGTCGGCGCCACCGGCCGGGTTGTAGCAGTCGCCGGACTTGAGCGAGGACCAGAGCACCGAGCCCGCCGGCGCCTTCGGGGCCCGGGCGGGACGGTCGGCGCGGGTGCTCTCCTCGACCCCGGCGGCGAGCAGACCGATGAAGGCGATCAGCGAGACCAGCGCCCCGAGGACACCGAACACCACACCGGTCACCGCCATGCCCCGGCCGCGCTCGTTGCGCTTGGGTATCTGGACCAGCGCGACGATGCCGAAGGCGAGCGAGAGCGGCCACATGCAGAGCAGGCCGGTGACCAGCGCGGCGACGGAGAAGCCGTTGGTGACCTCGGGGGTCGCCGGGTAGGCGTAGCCGGGCTGGAAGCCGGAGATCGCGCCGGGCGTGACGGCGGCCCAGCCGGAGGCCGGCGGCGCCCCGGGCGGGACCGGCCCCCCGGCGCCGGCCCACGGGTCGGCGGCGGGCGCGGCCCCGGAGGCGGCGGGAGCGGGGGTGGTCGCGCCGGGCGCGGCCCACGGGTCGGCGGCGGGAGCGGTGGCCGGTGCCGGGAGCTCGGCGGGGGCCGCGGGCTTGGTCAGCTCCACCCGGTCCGCCGGTGCCGCGTCGGCCGGTGCGTCGGCCGGTGCGGCGTCCGGTGCGGCGGTGTCCGGCCCGGTGGCCTCCGGTGCGGCGGCCACCGGCCCGGGAACGGGCGCGTCGGACTCGGGCTTGGACACGTGGACTCCCCCGGCCCGGTCACGGGCATCAGCTCGGCAGTTTCGACTCGAACGTTCCGCAGACGGACCACCGGGCGGACCAGCGGAGGACCGGCCGGGGCGATGGGAACGGACGCGCGACTTTACCCGATCTTGGAGCACACCCTCCCGCCCATTTCCGGCCGCCCGCCGCTCACCCGCGGCGTGCCAGCACCTCGCCGTGCAGCATCGCGAACCACCCGTCCTCGGCGGCCACCCAGGCCCGCCACCCGGCCGAGATCCGCTCCAGCTCCGCCCGGTCCGCGTACCCCTCGGCCACCGCCGCGTCGGCGATGTCGGACGCCACGATCCGGTCCGCCCACAGCCCGCCCCACCAGGCACGCTGCTCGGGCGACGCGTAGGTCCAGCTGCTGGACGTCGCCGTGACGTCGGTGAAGCCGGCCTCCCGGGCCCAGGACAGCAGCCGTCGGCCGGCGTCCGGCTCGCCGCCGTTGGCCCGGGCGATCCGCCCGTACAGCGCCAGCCAGCGGTCCAGCTCCGGTACCTGCGGGTACCAGGTCATGGTCGCGTAGTCGACGTCCCGGGCCGCGACCACGCCGCCCACCGCCGTGACCCGGCGCATCTCCCGCAGCGCCCCCACCGGGTCGGCCACGTGCTGCAGCACCTGGTGGGCGTGCACCACGTCGAACTCCCCGTCCGCGTAAGGCAGTCCGTGCACGTCGGCGATCTCGAAGACCACGTTGGCCAGGCCCCGGTCCGCCGCGTACCGGGCGGCCGACTCCAGCACCTCGGCCGAGGTGTCCACGGCCACCACCCGCCCGGTGGGGCCGACCAGTTCGGCCAGCTCGGCGGTGATCGTGCCGGGGCCGCAGCCGACGTCCAGCACGGCCTGCCCCGGCCGCAGTTCGGGCCGCAGATAGGCGGCCGAGTTGGCCACCGTGCGGGAGCGGTGCGAGCGCAGCACGGGCTCCTGGTGCCCGTGCGTGTAGACGGTGGGCTGCGGTCCGGTCATGGCGGTCCCCCTGGGTTCGGTCGCGTTCCCTGCGGTCGGTTCCTCCGACGCCTCCGACGCTACTCCCTGTCCCGTATGGCGAGAAGATTCGTCTCACATGTCGAACGAACGATTCACGTGAACGCCCCCGCCCGGGGCCCGGGCGGGGGCTTCGCCCTGCGGGGACTACGGGTCGAGGGGCGGCGCGAGGTCCGGACCGGGGTGGGCCCCCTCGGCGAACGCGGCCCCTCCGGCGGCGGACCCCCGGGCGAACTCCTGCCCCCGCGCGGCTCGGCGCCCGCACCGGGGCCCGTACCGTGGACGGGCTCCCGACAGAACGGTTCACCATGCCCGGCCGCCGCCCCTTCGTCCTGCTGAGCGCCGCGATGTCCCTCGACGGGCACCTCGACGACGCCTCCCCCGACCGCCTGCTGCTCTCCGGCCCCGCCGACTTCGACCGGGTGGACGCGGAGCGCGCCGCCAGCGACGCGATCCTGGTGGGCGGCAACACCCTGCGCGCGGACAACCCCCGACTGCTGGTCAACGACCCCGGCCGACGGGCGGCCCGGCTCGCGGCCGGCCGGCCGGAGTACCCGCTGAAGGTCACCCTCACCGCGAGCGGGGCCCTCGACCGTTCGCTCAGGTTCTGGCACACCGGCGGCGACAAGGTCGCCTACACCTCGGACGCCGGCGCCGCCGTGCTCCGCCCGGCGCTGGACGGGCTGGCCGAGGTGGTGGCGCTCGGCGGCACGGTGGAGCTGGGGGCCGTCCTGGACGACCTCGGGGCCCGGGGGGTGCGGCGGCTGATGGTCGAGGGCGGGAGCGGCGTGCACACCCAGTTCCTGGCCCAGGGCCTGGCCGACGAGCTCCAGCTGGCGGTCGCCCCGCTGCTGGTCGGACAGGCGGACGCGCCGCGCTTCGTCCGGCCGGCGGCCTTCCCCGGCGGACCGGCCCGCCGGATGCGCCTGCTGGAGGCACGTACCGTGGACGATGTCGTCCTGCTCAGGTACGCCCCCAAGGAGTCCGCCCCGTGACCAGCGCACCGTCCGACCTCGCACACCTGCGGCGGGCCGTCGAGCTCTCGCGCCGCTGCCCGCCCTCCAGCACCGCCTTCTCGGTCGGCGCGGTGATCGTCGGCGCGGACGGCGAGGTGCTCGCCGAGGGCTGGAGCCGGGAGGCGGACGCGCTGGACCACGCCGAGGAGGCCGCCCTCGCCAAGCTCCCGGCGGGCGATCCCCGACTGCGCGGCGCCACCGTCTACAGCTCGCTGGAGCCCTGCGGGCGGCGGGCCTCCCGGCCGCTGCCGTGCGCCCGGCTGCTGATCGCGGCCGGCGTGCCCCGGGTGGTCGTCGCCTGGCGCGAGCCGGACCTGTTCGTCACCGACTGCCAGGGGACGGCACTCCTGGAGGCGGCCGGGGTCGAGGTGGTGGAGCTGCCGGAGCTGGCCGAGGAGGCCCGCGCGGTCAACGCGCACCTGGTGGGTTGATCTTTTGTATCCTTGCTGAACAATAGACTCGGAAGCCCGCCCGCCGCCCGCGAGGAGCCCCCGCATGCCCACCTCCCTCACCCTGACCACCCGCGCCCTCCTGCTGGACATGGACGGCACCCTGGTCAACTCCGACGCCGTGGTCGAGCGCTGCTGGCGCCGCTGGGCCGAGACGAACGGCCTCGACCCCGCCGAGGTGCTCCGGCTCGCGCACGGCCGCCAGGCCCACGCCACCATGGCCGCCCTGCTGCCCGACCGCCCGGTCGCACTCAACCGCGCCGACAACGACCGGATGCTCGCCGAGGAGAAGGCCGACGTCGAGGGCGTCGTCCCGATCCCCGGCGCGGCCGCCTTCCTCGCCTCACTGGCCGGCCTGCCGCACGCCCTGGTCACCTCCGCCGACGAACCGCTCGCCCGCGTCCGGATGGCCGCCGCCGACCTCCCGCTGCCGCCGGTCCTCGTCACCGCCGAGTCGGTCGGCGCCAGCAAGCCGGACCCCGAGGGCTTCCTCAAGGGCGCCGCCGCCCTCGGCTTCGCCCCCGCCGACTGCCTCGCCCTGGAGGACTCCTCGGCCGGAATCGCCGCCGCCGTGGCCGCCGGCATCCCGGTCCTCGGCATCGGCCCCCGCGCCACGGCCCACCGCACCGCCGCCCACGCCCCCACCCTGGAGCAGGTCACCGTCACCCCCGCCCCCGACGGCACCCTCACCGTCCACATCGCCTGACGCCGCCACCGGGGACCAGCAGTGAGAGCGGGCCGCCAGGACGACGCCTTCCCGGTCGGTGACCAGATGGACGAGGCGCCGCTCGTCATCGGTCCGCCGCGACCGGGCCCCTGGCAGCTGGTCCTTCAGCGGTGGGACATCGATCCAGCGGCTACGGGACCTGATCGCCGCTGACCGGGCGCCAGGAATCCAGCACCCCTCCAGCCCGGTACCGACGAAGGGGTCGGACTCGACAGAGTCCGACCCCTTCCGAGCTGCGCGCTCGACCGGTCAACTGGCGCCCAGCGAGCAAACGGCTACACGGTGAAGCGGAACCTCCACCACAACGCCGTGACCTGCGAAAACGCTGACCCTGACGGCCCAAGTCAGCACGGAATCAGCACGGTGAACCGAACTCGCAGCCAGCCATCAGTAGTGGTAACGGGCGGCCAGAACGATGATCTCCCGGTCCGTCACCAAGTAGACGAGGCGGTGCTCATCGTCGATCCGCCGCGACCAGGCCCCGGGCAGGTGGTACTTCAGCGGCTCGGGCTTGCCGATGCCGGTGAACGGGTCGCGCAACACGTCCTCGATGAGCTTGTTGATGCGGGCGAGCATCTTGCGGTCGCTCTTGAGCCAGGACGTGTAGTCCTCCCAGCCGCCCTCTTCGAAGACGAGCCTCACGCGGCACCCTTCTCGCCATCCGCCGCATCAGGGTCGATGAGCTCCCGCTCGGAAAGCCCTACGCCGCCAAGGGCGTTCTCATACGCCTTGAGCAGGCGGCGGGCGTTCACCGGCGAGCGCAACAGGTAGGAGCCTTCACGCAGGGCGGCATAGTCCTCGGCCGAGACGAGTACGGCATTTCCGTGCTTGGAGACGATCTCGATGGCCTCGTGATCGTCGTTGACCTTCTTGATCAACGGGAAGAGAGCCTTGCGCGCCTCGCTGGCAGTGATCGACATCGACTGAACTCCCTCCATGACTGGTACCACATAACGTACCAGTCAAGCAGGCGCGACGGGTCGAAGAAGTCAGCACCACGTCAGCACGGAAAAGGGATCGGGGCCCGCCTCAGAGAGGCGGGCCCCGTCCGACCTGCGCATGTGACAGATCAATCTAGCTCAAAGTAATCAGGATCTCACACGTTGAAGCGGAACTCCACGACGTCGCCGTCCTGCATGAGGTATTCCTTGCCCTCGATGCGGGCCTTGCCCTTGCTGCGGGCCTCGGCGATGGAGCCGCAGGCGACCAGGTCGTCGAAGGAGATGATCTCCGCCTTGATGAAGCCCTTCTGGAAGTCGGTGTGGATCACACCAGCGGCCTCGGGGGCGGTGGCGCCCTTCTTGATGGTCCAGGCCCTGGTCTCCTTGGGGCCCGCGGTGAGGTAGCTCTGCAGGCCGAGGGTCTCGTAGCCGACCCGGCCGAGGGTGGCCATGCCGGTCTCCTCCTGGCCCATGGACTGGAGGAGCTCCAGCGCCTCGTCCTCGTCCATGCCGATCAGCTCGGACTCGATCTTGGCGTTCAGGAAGATGGCCTCGGCGGGGGCGACCAGGGCGCGCTGGGCCTCCTTGAACTCCTCGTCGACCAGCTCGTCCTCGTCGACGTTGAAGACGTAGAGGAAGGGCTTGGTGGTGAGCAGGTGCAGCTCGCGCACCGAGGAGGCGTCGAAGCCCACCTCGAAGAGGGTCTTGCCGGTCTCCAGGATCTTCTGGGCGGCCTCGGCGGCGGCCAGCGTGGCGGCCGACTCCTTCTTGAGCCGGGCCTCCTTCTGGAGCCGCGGCAGCACCTTCTCGATCGACTGGAGGTCGGCGAGGATCAGCTCGGTGTTGATGGTCTCGATGTCGTCCTTCGGCGAGACCTTGCCGTCGACGTGCACCACGTCCGGGTCGACGAAGGCCCGGATGACCTGGCAGATCGCGTCGGACTCACGGATGTTCGCCAGGAACTTGTTGCCCAGGCCCTCGCCGACCGAGGCGCCGCGCACGATGCCCGCGATGTCCACGAAGTCCACGGTCGCCGGGAGGATCCGCTGCGAGCCGAAGATCTCGGCGAGCTTCTTCAGCCGGGCGTCCGGGACACCGACGACGCCGACGTTCGGCTCGATGGTGGCGAACGGGTAGTTGGCCGCCAGCACGTCGTTCTTGGTCAGGGCGTTGAACAGGGTCGACTTGCCGACGTTCGGCAGGCCGACGATTCCGATCGTGAGCGACATGAAGCGCAGTCCCGTGGGCTTGGAGGAGTTGGGTCGGCACCGTGCGGGCCGATCGCCCAGTCTACGGGCAGCGGGTCAGGCGCCCGCGTCCACCGGCAGCGGCTCCAGGAACTCCAGGCGGTTGCCCAACCGGTCGCTGGAGTGGAACCGGCGGTGACCCGGCAGGGCGTCGTCCCAGACGACCTCGTGGCCGTGCGCGGCCAGCCGCTCGGCGAGCGCGTCCAGGGCGCGCACCTGGATCCCCGGGTGGCCCTTGCGGGCCGGGCGGAACTCCGGAACGACGCCCAGGTGCACCTCCACCCCACCGCCCCGGAACCAGCAGCCGCCGCGGGCGGCCAGGACCGGGGGCTTGGTCAGCTCGGCCATGCCCAGGACGCCGTGCCAGAAGGCGCGGCACTCGTCCTCGGCGCCAGCCGGGATGTCGAGCCGCACGTGGTGCAGGCGTTCGAAGGCGAATCCGCCGGTCATGAGCCCCCCATGGTCGAGTTGAGCGACGATCACACCAGTACTCCGTCCGGAGACACGGAGCAAGGTCCTGTGGCCCATTACACAGTGTGGCGATGATCGGACCGTACGTTGGGTGGGTGGAGCAGCGCATCCGAACCCAACCGCCAGGGCCCAGACGCCGACCGCCTAACGGCGCGGCCGGGGCCGCCGTCCCCGGGCCCGGGCGGGCCCCCGAGACCGACGAGGGCTCCGCGGCACCCGCCTCCCGGCTACGCGCCGTGGCCGGCGGAGCCGAGCGCGGCCGCCCGGGCGCGGGCCGGACCGGGCTGCGCCTGCCGTTCGGACCCCGCACCGGCGAGCGCGAGGACGCCCGGGACGACGGCCACGGCGGCGAACGGGGCGGCGAACGGGGCGGCGCCCGCCGCGGCGGCCACCCGGACAGCCGGCTCTACGGGCGCCGGCGCACCGGGCGGCCGACCCGGCTGACCGCGATCGGCACCGGCGTGGCCGCGACGGTCGCGACCGTCGCCCTGGCGGGCGTGGACCGGATGCTCTTCGGCGGTCTCGGGGTGCTGTTCGGCATCGGCTACCTGGTCATCTGCTTCCAGCTGGCCGTCCGGGTGCGCTTCGCCGACCTGCTGGCCGCCCCGATCAGCGGCCCGATCGCCTTCGCCGTCGCCCTGCTGCTGCTCGGCCCGGTCACCTCCTCGGGCCTGACGGCCCAGGTGGTGGCGCTGGCGACCGGTCTGGCGACGCGGGCCGGCTGGCTCTTCACCGGCACCGGCCTGGCCGCGGCCATCGTGCTCGCCCGCTTCGTGGCCCAGCGGCGGATCCACCGCGACCGCTGAGGAGACGGGACGTCGGACCGGCCGACTTCCCGCCCCCGCCCCGGCCCGACCCGCCCCCGGCCCACTCCCCGACCCGGCACCGTACGCGGCCGCGGAGGCCGTACCGGTCAGCCGGTGGAGGCCCGGGCCGCCGCCATGGCCGCGCCGACGATCCCCGCGTCGTTGCGCAGCTCGGCCGGGACCACCCGCGCCTCGCGCTCGCGCAGCACCGGCAGGAACTTCTCGTGCTTGCGGCTCACCCCGCCGCCGATCACGATCAGCTGCGGCGAGAAGAGCATCTCCACCAGGTCGAGGTACTCGTCGACCCGCCCCGCCCACTGCTCCCAGCTCAGGTCGTGCCGCTCCTTGGCGGCCGAGGAGGCCCGCCGCTCGGCGTCCTTGCCGCGCAGCTCCAGGTGGCCCAGCTCGGTGTTGGGCACCAGTGCGCCGTCCACGAAGAGCGCGCTGCCGATGCCGGTGCCGAAGGTCAGCACGAGGACGACGCCCCGCTGGTCGCGGCCGGCCCCGTGGACGGTCTCGGCGAGACCCGCCGCGTCGGCGTCGTTGAGCACCACGGCCGGCAGGTCGAGCGCCTCGCGGAACAGGCCCGCCGCGTCCAGGCCGATCCAGCCCTTGTCGACGTTGGCCGCCGTTCTGGTCTGGCCGTTCACCACCACCCCGGGGAAGGTCAGCCCGACCGGTCCCTGGTGGTCGAAGTGCCGGACCACCTCGCGGACGGCGGCGACCACGGCCTCCGGGGCCGAGGGCTGCGGGGTGAGGACCTTGTGCCGCTCCTGGGCGAGCACGCCCCGGGCGAGGTCGACGGGAGCACCCTTGATGCCCGAACCGCCGATGTCCACACCGAATACCGCCGTCATGACGACCGCCCTCCGCGTAACCGTTGTCCACAGGCCTGTGCACAGCTGTGTACAAAACTACGAGAGCGCGGCCGGGCGCGCACGGCCGCGCGCAGCGGAGAACCCGGCGCCCGCGCGGGGCACCGGGTTCCCGGGAGGTCCGTTACAGCTTGCCGGCGGCCTCGGCGCGCAGGTCGCGGCGGAGTTCCTTGGGCAGCGAGAAGGTCAGGTGCTCCTCGGCGGTCTTGACGGTCGACACGTCGCCGTAGCCGCGCGCGGCCAGCCACTCCAGGACGCCGTCGACCAGGATCTCCGGCACCGAGGCGCCGCTGGTCAGGCCGACCGTGGTGACGCCGTCCAGCCAGGACTCCTGGATCTCGTCGGCGAAGTCCACCAGGTGGGCGGCCTTGGCGCCGTACTCCAGGCCGACCTCGACCAGGCGGACCGAGTTGGAGGAGTTCCTGGAGCCGACCACGATCAGCAGGTCCGTCTCGGACGCCATCTGCTTCACGGCGACCTGGCGGTTCTGGGTGGCGTAGCAGATGTCGTCGCTGGGCGGGCTGACCAGCAGCGGGAAGCGCTTCTTCAGCTCGCCGACGGTGGCCATGGTCTCGTCCACCGAGAGCGTGGTCTGGGAGAGCCAGACGACCTTGGACTCGTCGCGGACCTCGACGTTGGCGACGTCCTCGGCACCGTCCACCAGGTGGATCCGGTCCGGGGCCTCGCCCATGGTGCCGACGACCTCCTCGTGGCCCTCGTGGCCCACCAGCAGGATGTCGAAGCCCTCGTCGGCGAAGCGGACGGCCTCCTTGTGCACCTTGGTGACCAGGGGGCAGGTGGCGTCGATGGTGGCGAGCCGGCCCTCCTTGGCCTCGTCGTGGACGGACGGCGCGACGCCGTGCGCGGAGAACACCACGATCGAACCCTCGGGCACCTCCTCCGTCTCGTCGACGAAGATCGCGCCCCGCTTCTCCAGGGTCTGCACCACGTACTTGTTGTGGACGATCTGCTTGCGGACGTAGATCGGCGCCCCGTACTGCTCCAGGGCCTTCTCCACGGCGATCACGGCGCGGTCGACGCCCGCGCAGTAGCCCCGGGGGGCGGCGAGCAGGACACGGCGCTGCGCGGTGTTGGACATGGCTCCATCGTACGGGCGGCGGCGAGCCGCGCCGACGGAAGGCGCCTTCGAGCCGGATCCGGTCACCGGTGCTCAAATGTGGACGTGATGAGCGATCGAGTCGACGACGGCGGCCTGCGGCGCAGCCTGGGCGTGCGCGATCTGATGGTCTACGGGCTCCTGTTCATCGCCCCGATGGCCCCGGTCGGCGTGTTCGGCGTGCTGGACGCCAAGAGCCACGGCGCGGTGGCGGCCGTCTACCTGGCCGCCACGGTCGCGATGGGGTTCACCGCGCTCTCGTACGCCCAGATGGTGCGGGCGGTGCCGCGGACCGGCTCGGTGTTCGCCTACGCGCGGGCCGGGCTGGGCGAGGGTCCGGGGTTCATCGCCGGCTGGATGGCGATGCTGGACTACCTGCTGATCCCGGCGGTGGCGTACCTCTTCTCCGGCATCGCCCTGAACTCGCTGGTCCCGGACGTCTCGCGCTGGGTGTGGACGGCGCTGGCGGTGGTGGTCACCACCGCGCTCAACCTGGCCGGGGTGCGGACGGCGGCGGTGGTCGGCCTGGCCGTGCTGGCGCTGGAGATCGCGGTGCTGGCGGTCTTCGTGGTGGCGGCCGTGGTGGTGCTGGCCCGGGACGGGGCGCAGCGCGGCTGGGACACGCCGTTCACGGCCGTCGGCGGCTTCTCGCCGACGGCCGTGATCTCGGCCGTGTCGGTGGCCGTCCTGTCGTACCTGGGCTTCGACGCGATCGCCACCTTCGTGGAGGAGGCGGTCGGCGCCTCCGCCGCGGTGGCGCGGGCGGTGCTCTGGTGCCTGGCCCTGGCCGGGGTGCTGTTCGTGCTGCAGACGTACCTGGCGGCGCTGCTGGAGCCGCTGACCCCGCAGCAGCTGGCGGCGGATCCGGCCGCCCAGGGCTCGGCGTTCTACGACACCGTGGAGCGCGGGGTCGGGCACTGGCTGCACGTGCTGGTGGCGGCGAGCAAGGCGATCGGCGCGGCCTTCGCGGCGCTGGCCGGGCAGGCGGCCGCCGGGCGGCTGGTCTTCGCGATGGGACGGGAGGGGCGGCTGCCGCGCTTCCTCGCCGCGGTGGACCCCGACTCGGCGGTGCCGCGCCGGGCGCTGCTGGTGGCCGCAGTGATCACGATGGGTGCGGCCGTCTGGGCGGCGAACCGGGACGACGGGCTGGACCAGCTGACCTCGGTGGTCAACGTCGGCGCGCTGACGGCCTTCGCACTGCTGCACGCCTCGGTGATCGGCTGGTACGTGGTGAAGCACGGCTCGCGGGACTGGGCGCGGCACCTGGTGGCGCCGCTGCTGGGCATCACGGTGATCGGCGCGGTGGTCTACGAGGCCTCGTCCACCGCGCAGCTCACCGGGGCCGTCTGGCTGGCGGTCGGGCTCGTCGTGCTGCTGGTCCAGGGGGCCGCGGCCGCCGGTGTCCGCCGCTGACCTCCCTGTCGGCATCCGCCGCTAGCCTCATACGCATGGCCAACACCAGCTCCCCCGAAGCCCCGCTCCCGGTCGGCAAGGTCTCCGCGCTGATCGGCGGCTGGATCGACCGGCTCGGCGCGGTCTGGGTGGAGGGCCAGATCACCCAGCTCAGCCGGCGGCCGGGCGCGGGGGTGGTGTTCCTGACCCTGCGCGACCCGCAGGCGGACGTCTCCCTGACGGTGACGTGCTTCCGCTCCGTCTTCGACGAGGTCGCCGACGCGGTGCAGGAGGGCTCGCGGGTCATCGTGCACGCCAAGCCGGAGTGGTACGGGGCGCGCGGCCAGCTGTCGCTGCGGGCCGCCGAGATCCGGCTGGTGGGGCTCGGCGAGCTGCTGGCCCGGCTGGAGCAGCTGAAGCGGCGCCTCGCCGGGGAGGGCCTGTTCGCGGCCGAGCGCAAACGGCCCCTGCCGTTCCTGCCGCAGTGCGTCGGCCTGGTCACCGGGCGCGGCTCGGCCGCCGAGCGGGACGTCCTGGAGGTCGCCCGGCGGCGCTGGCCGGCCGTCCGCTTCGAGGTGCGCAACGTGCCGGTGCAGGGCGTCAGCGCGGTGGAGCGGGTCGGCGCGGCGGTGCGCGAGCTGGACGACCACCCCGAGGTGGACGTGATCATCGTGGCCCGGGGCGGCGGCAGCGTGGAGGACCTGCTGCCGTTCTCGGACGAGGCCCTGGTGCGGCTGGTCGCGGCCGCCCGGACGCCGGTGGTCAGCGCGATCGGGCACGAGCCGGACCAGCCGCTGCTGGACTTCGTCGCCGACCTGCGCGCCTCCACCCCGACCGATGCGGCCAAACGGGTGGTGCCGGACGTCGGCGAGGAGCTGACGAAGGTCCTGACCCTGCGCGACCGGGCCCGGCGGCAGGTGCTCGGCCGGGTCGAACGGGAGCAGCACGGGCTGGACGGCGTCCGGAGCCGCCCGGCGCTGGCCGCGCCGCGCCGGATGCTGGACGGCCGCGGCCAGGAGGTGGAGGCCTTGCTGGAGCGGGCCAGGCGCACCCTCGGGCACCGGCTGGACCACGCGCAGAGCGACCTCGGGCACACCCTGGCCCGGGTGGTCGCCCTCTCCCCCGCGGCCACCCTGGAGCGCGGCTACGCGGTGCTGCAGCGCGCGGACGGCACGGTGGTGACCGATCCGGCCCAGGTCGGGGCGGGCGACGCGCTGCACGCCCGGGTGGCGGGCGGCGGCTTCGACGTGACGGCCGGCCCCAAGGCCTAGCCCTAGCCCTAGCCCCAGCCGCGCGGGCGGCGGTGGGACGGCGCTGTCGGCGGCACGCCCTACGCTGGCTCCATGGCTGAGCAGGAGCAGGTGGAGGCGGCGCCGCGGACCCCCGACGACGCGCTGGGGTACGAGCACGCCCGGGACGCGCTGCTGGAGGTCGTCCGGCAGCTGGAGAACGGCGGTACGTCGCTGGAGGAGTCGCTGGCCCTCTGGGAGCGCGGCGAGCAGCTGGCGAAGGTCTGCCAGCGCTGGCTGGACGGCGCCCGGGCCCGGCTGGACGCCGCGCTGGCCGCCGAGGAGGGCGGGGCCGCCCCGGAGTGACACGTGTCACACGCCCCCGGGGAACAGTTGAATCTTCACTCATGTTGGGATCCAGTGATCGGCGCCGCCGGTCGACCGACGAACCCCGTCCCGCATGAGGTGCAGACAAGCATGACCACCGACGCCCTGGTACTCGACGCCGCCGCTCAGGACCTGCTGTTCCGTGACGCCCGCACGGCGAACACCTTCACCGACGAGCCGGTCTCCGAGGAGCAGATCCAGGCCATCTACGAGCTGGTGAAGTTCGGCCCGACCGCGTTCAACCAGCAGCCGCTGCGCGTCGTCCTGGTCCGCTCGGCGGAGGGCCGCGAGCGCCTCGTCCAGCACCTGGCGGACGGCAACAAGGCGAAGACCGCCGCCGCGCCGCTGGTCGCCATCCTGGCCGTGGACAACGAGTTCCACGAGGAGCTGCCGACCCAGCTGCCGCACTTCCCGCAGGCCAAGGACCTCTTCTTCACCGAGCGTCCGGTGCGCGAGTCCTCCGCGGTGCTGAACGGCGCCCTGCAGGCCGGCTACTTCATCATCGGCGTGCGCGCCGCGGGCCTGGCCGCCGGCCCGATGACCGGCTTCAACGCCGAGGGCATCAACAAGGAGTTCTTCGCCGACGGCGAGCACTCGGTGCTGGCCGTGGTGAACATCGGCAAGCCGGGCGAGGACGCCTGGTTCCCGCGTTCGCCGCGCCTGGCCTACGACGAGGTCGTCACCACCGTCTGACCGGTGGCACGCAGGAAGGGCCCGCACCGTTCGACCGGTGCGGGCCCTTCCGCGTGTTCCGCCGCCGCCGGGCGGCCGGCTCCGCCGGCTACTTGGCTACTTGGCTACTTGAGCGCCTGCGCCAGCTCGGCCAGCTCCTCGTACGAGGCGGTGCCGGTGAGCACGGTGGTGCCGCCGCCGCTCTGGAAGGTGAGCGCGCGGGACTTGCCGCCCTGGATCCGCTCCCAGACCCGCCCGGCCACCTCGGAGCTGCCGTCCGGCTTGCCGTCGGCCACCAGCGAGCCGACCAGCGAGCCCGGGGCGATGTCGCTCTGCTCGACCGCCGCGTACTGACCGGCGGGGGTGACGAAGCCCAGGTGCCAGGCATTGCCCCGGCCGCCGCCCAGCGACGCCGGGTCGTACTTGACCGAGGTGGCCCGCCACTTGTCGGAGAGGCCCTCCGGGGCGAGCAGCGGGTACGGTGCGGCGCGCTTCGCCGAGGCCGCGGCCACCTTGTACTCGACCGTGCGCACCCCGTCGCCGCCGGCGTCGTGCGGCAGGAACAGGTACCCGACCCAGACCACCAAACCGACGGCCAGCATCGACAGGACCATGTCCCGTACCGACTGCCGGCTCCTCATGCCCTTGCTCTCTCCAGCCACCCCCACATGGTGACTCATCCCTTACGGGACACCGGCACCCGGGGGTGCCCACGTACGGGTGATCCGGGACGAACGGGCCGATTCCGACCGGGGGTGGCGACCCGCGCCACAGACAGTCATCTCTTGGGCAGATACGATCGCAGGACCCTCACCACGGCGTTCGACCTGGCAGTAGTCGGGCGCTTACTGGCCGTCGCGTACAGAGAGGTAACGACGATGACCACGCAGTACCCGCACAATCTCCCCAGCGCCCTTGAGGTCGCTCCCGAGGCTCCGGACCGGAACCTCGCGCTCGAGCTCGTCCGGGTCACCGAGGCGGCCGCGATGGCCGCCGGCCGCTGGGTCGGCCGTGGCGACAAGAACGGCGCCGACGGCGCCGCCGTCAAGGCCATGCGCACCCTCGTCTCCACCGTCTCCATGAACGGTGTCGTCGTCATCGGCGAGGGCGAGAAGGACGAAGCGCCGATGCTCTACAACGGCGAGCGGGTCGGCGACGGCACCGGCGCCGAGTGCGACGTCGCGGTGGACCCGGTCGACGGGACCACCCTGACCGCCAAGGGCATGAACAACGCCGTGGCCGTGCTGGCCGTGGCCGACC
The DNA here is from genome assembly GCF_042737525.1 of Kitasatospora sp. NPDC059973. Taxonomy (NCBI): domain Bacteria; kingdom Bacillati; phylum Actinomycetota; class Actinomycetes; order Kitasatosporales; family Streptomycetaceae; genus Kitasatospora; species Kitasatospora sp. NPDC059973. The sequence continues at coordinate 44,182 of NZ_JBHWUI010000022.1, forward strand.
GCGGCACCATGTTCGACCCGAGCGCCGTGTTCTACATGGACAAGCTCGTGGCCGGCCCGGAGGCCGCCGAGTTCGTCGACATCACCGCGCCGGCGGCCGTCAACATCCGCCGGGTCGCCAAGGCCAAGGGCAGCGCCGTCGAGGACGTCACCGTGGTCATCCTCGACCGGCCGCGCCACGAGGGCCTGGTCCAGGAGATCCGCGAGGCGGGTGCCCGGATCAAGTTCATCTCCGACGGCGACGTGGCCGGCGCCATCATGGCGGCCCGCGAGGGCACCGGCGTCGACCTCCTGATGGGCATCGGCGGCACCCCCGAGGGCATCATCGCGGCCTGCGCGATGAAGTGCATGGGCGGCGTCATCCAGGGCCGGCTCTGGCCCAAGGACGAGGCCGAGCGCCAGAAGGCCCTCGACGCCGGCCACGACCTGGACCGGGTGCTCACCACCGACGACCTGGTCAGCGGCGAGAACGTGTTCTTCGTCGCCACCGGCATCACCGACGGCGAGCTGCTGCGCGGCGTGCACTACCGCCAGGAGACCGCCACCACCAGCTCGCTGGTGATGCGCTCCAAGAGCGGCACGATCCGGGAGATCCACTCGACCCACAAGCTGTCCAAGCTGCGGGCGTACAGCGCGATCGACTTCGACCGCGCCAACTGAACCGGCTCCCGGCCGCGTTCCACCGCCCCGCGGCTTCGGCGAAATCCCCCTTCGCCGAAGCCGCGGGGCGTTCGCGTACCGCGGGGCGTTCGCGTGCCGCGCCGCTCACGTACCAGCGGGCGTCTCGCGTACCGCCCGTCGCCGGTCAGCCCGGTCAGCCCGGTCAGCCCGGTCAGCCCGCGATGCGGCTGCGGGCGGCCGGGATCCGGGCGGCCTCGTGCAGGTCCGTCTCCCGGCGCCGCCGGCGGGCCAGCACCACCCGGCGCTCGGCGGCCGTCAGCCCGCCCCACACCCCGTACGGCTCCGGCTGCGCCAGCGCGTGCTCGCGGCACTCCAGCAGCACCGGGCAGCGCGCGCAGACCTGCTTCGCCTGCTCCTCGCGCGAGAGCCGGGCCGCCGTCGGCTCCTTGGAAGGGGCGAAGAACAGGCCCACCTCGTCCCGCCGGCAGGCCGCGCCGGTGTGCCAGGGATTGTCGTCGCCCTGCGACTGGGCAACCGGCGGGCGCTCCAGCACCCGGGCGGCGGCGACGGGCGAAGTGGTGCGGGACTCGATCGGATGCAGCACGGCCGTACTCCTGACGAGGCTCTCGGACACGGGGAAGCTCGCTCCCCTGTCCGGCTGCGAGCCCCCGCTCTTCACCCCCCGAGCCGGCCTCAGGCCGCCTCCGGTGCGCAGCCGTACAAGAAGCGATGTGCGAGAGGAACTACCCTGCCGCACCGCGATTCATGCACACTGCACGCAATCGACTACAGTCTGCACTCGCCGCAACACCGAGTGCCCGGGCGGGAGTTGTTCCCACCCGGGCACTCGGTCCGGCCCTGCGCAGGTCAGCGGCCCGCAACGGGCCCCTCGTCGGTGCCGAGCTGCTTGCGCACCCACTCCTTGAGCTTCTTGCCCTTGCGCGGCTTCGCCTCGCAACCCCCGAACACCGCGGCGCCCTTGACCCGGACGACCGGCGCGTACGGGTCGACCGCGGTCTGCTCCTTGACGTCGAAGCCACCGAAGATGCCGACCCCGCTGCCGTGCAGGCTGACGTTCTCCGGCACCTTGATCTCGACGCCGCCGAAGATGGCGATCACCTCGATCTCCACCTCGGGCGACTCGAAGACGGCATCCGTCAGGTCGATCTCGACCCCGCCGAACGCCGCGACCGCCCGCAGGTGCGAGCCGACCCGCCAGCGGCCCCGGCGGGAGGCCCCGCCGAAGATCGCCACCATGGTCGGCGCCTCGTGCCGCGCCGGCAGCCGCACCGGGCCGGACGGCCGGGCCTCCGGCGCGCCCAGCGGGGCCTTCTCGAAGGAGATCGACCGGTGCGCGGGGAGGTCCCGGGTGAGCGGCACGAGGTCGCCCAGCGTCTTGGCCCCGTAGGCGGCCTCGATCCGCTCGGCGTGCTCGTCCACGTTCAGGCGGCCCTCGGCATAGGCGTCGCGCAACAGCTCCGCGACCCGCTCGCGGTCGGCGTCCGAGGCCCGCATCTCGGCCTCGGCGACCGGGGTCCGGTCGACCCGGGCGGGCGGCTCGCCCCCCGGCTTGGTGATGGCTACGGGCGACTGCCCCTGGTCGTCCTGCGACGGCGAGTTGTCCACGGCCCAAGCCTAGTCAACCGGGCAAGTCCCGTACGCGTGTACGAGTGACCCCGGTCACGCAGGCCGACCTGTCCGCGTGCGACGTTCCGGCGGGTCCTACCCTTGAGGGTGCTTCGCCGACGCAGCCGCATCACTGGAACACTAAGGACCGCCCCCATGGCTCCCACGCCGGATTTCGAGTACAGCGACCTGCTCCCCCTGGGCGCTGACCCGACCCCGTACCGCAAGCTGACCTCCGAGGGTGTCTCCACCTTCGAGGCCGGCGGTCGCACCTTCCTCCAGGTCGAGCCCGAGGCCCTGCGGCTGCTCACCGCCGAGGCGATGCACGACATCTCGCACTACCTGCGCCCCGCCCACCTCGCCCAGCTGCGGCGCATCCTGGACGACCCGGAGGCCAGCCCGAACGACCGCTTCGTCGCGCTGGACCTGCTGAAGAACGTCAACATCTCGGCCGGCGGCATCCTGCCGATGTGCCAGGACACCGGTACCGCGATCGTCATGGGCAAGCGCGGCCAGTCCGTGCTGACCCGGGGCGGCGACGAGAGCGCGATCGCGCACGGCGTCTACGACGCGTACACCAAGCTCAACCTGCGGTACTCGCAGATGGCCCCGGTGACCATGTGGGACGAGAAGAACACCGGCAACAACCTGCCGGCCCAGATCGAGCTGTACGCGACCGACGGGGACGCCTACAAGTTCCTGTTCATGGCCAAGGGCGGCGGCTCGGCCAACAAGTCCTACCTGTACCAGGAGACCAAGGCGATCCTGAACGAGGCCAGCATGCTCTCGTTCCTGGAGCAGAAGATCCGCTCGCTCGGCACCGCCGCCTGCCCGCCGTACCACCTGGCCATCGTGATCGGCGGCACCAGCGCGGAGTTCGCGCTGAAGACCGCCAAGTACGCCTCCGCGCACTACCTGGACAACCTGCCGACCGAGGGCAACGCCCGTACCGGGCACGGGTTCCGGGACCTGGACCTGGAGGCCAAGGTCACCGAGCTCACCCAGCGGATCGGCATCGGCGCGCAGTTCGGCGGCAAGTACTTCTGCCACGACGTGCGCGTCGTCCGGCTGCCGCGGCACGGCGCCTCGCTGCCGGTCGCGATGGCCGTCTCCTGCTCGGCCGACCGCCAGGCGCTGGGCAAGATCACCGCCGAGGGCGTCTTCCTGGAGCAGTTGGAGACCGACCCGGCGAAGTACCTGCCGGACACCACCGACGAGCACCTCGACGACGACGTGGTGCGCATCGACCTCGACCAGCCGATGGCCGCGATCCGGAGCGAGCTGTCCAAGTACCCGGTCAAGACCCGGCTCTCGCTCACCGGCACGCTCGTGGTCGCGCGCGACATCGCGCACGCCAAGATCAAGGAGCGGCTGGACGCCGGCGAGGGCATGCCCAAGTACCTCCAGGACCACCCGGTCTACTACGCCGGCCCGGCCAAGACCCCCGAGGGCTTCGCCTCCGGCTCCTTCGGCCCCACCACGGCCGGCCGGATGGACTCCTACGTCGACCAGTTCCAGGCGGCCGGCGGCTCGATGGTGATGCTCGCCAAGGGCAACCGCAGCAAGCAGGTCACCGACGCCTGCGCCGCGCACGGCGGCTTCTACCTCGGCTCCATCGGCGGCCCGGCGGCCCGGCTGGCCCAGGACTGCATCAAGAAGGTCGAGGTGCTGGAGTACGCGGAGCTGGGCATGGAGGCCGTCTGGCGCATCGAGGTCGTGGACTTCCCGGCCTTCATCGTGGTGGACGACAAGGGCAACGACTTCTTCCGCGAGACCACCGAGGGCCCGCTGATCACCAGCCTGCGGGTGCGCTCCAAGGAGTAGCGGCCGGGCGCTCCGCCGCCCGTCCCGGCCACTCCGACCGCCCGACCACTCCGCCCGCCCCGGCCGCGAACTCCGCGACCGGGGCGGGCGCGCGCGGGGCGTTCACGCAGTCAGGAACGCGGGCGCTCAGGCGTCGAAGTCGTACTCCAGCACGTAGGACGCCGCGTCGAGCGTCATCTCGTTGAGTTCGACGACCTGGCCCTCGTCGGCGAAGGCGGTGCGGCAGATCAGGATGACCGGCGTGCCCGCCGACAGCTCCAGCCGGACGCCCTCCTCCGCGCTGGGCATCCGCGACCGGACCTCCTCGCGGAAGTGCACCGGCTTGGCGCCGATCTCGGCCAGCCGCGCGTAGGTACCGCCCGGCCCGGTGTCCTCCCGGGTGATCGCCGTCCCGGCGACCAGCTCCGCCGGCAGGTAGGACGTGGAGAGCAGCACCGGCTTGCCGTCCAGCACGAACCGTCGGTGCCGCACGCACATCGGCGCCCCCGGATCGACCCCGAGCACCCGCGCCACGTGCTCCGGCGCGCCCTGCTCGGTGACCGACACCTGGTCCACCACCAGCGTCCGGTTGTCGATGTCCGCCGACCATATGGACCGTCCCGACCCCCACTGCCCCTGCGCGAGCCGCTGGATGCCGCGCCGCCGCAGCGGCCGGAAGTCCCGGACGAAGACCCCGGCGCCCTTGCGCGCCTCGGCGATGCCCTCGCTCTGCAGGACGCCGAGCGCCTGGCGGGCCGTCATCCGGGCCACGCCGTAGGTCTCCATGAGGTCGTTCTCGCCGGGCAGCCGGTCGCCGGCGCGGTACTCCCCGGTGTCGATGGCCGCCTTGAGCGTGTCGGCGATCCGCTGGTACTTGGGCTGTTTCCCGCCGCTGCTGCCGACCATCGCCTGCTCCCTCGTCCTCGCGGAAATCGTAGGCCCACCGCCGACCGCCGGTACGTCGGTATGACCGGTCGGGCCCGTTGACATCTCTAGAGATATTAGCTTCTCTAGAGATGCTGGGTAGTCGCCGAGCAGAACACAGGCACCGACAGCGACCAGGACCGGCGCATCCACCGCCGCGTCCGCACCAGAGCAAGGAGCACTGCGGTGAGCACCCGTAAGCGCAACGCCGCGGCCTACCGACCGCGTGTGGGTGAACTCGTCCTCGACACCAGGACCGGACGCACCGGCATCTACATGGACACCCTCGGCGGAGAGCACTACCTGCGGCCCTCGGGCGGCGGCCGCGAGTGGACCGCCCCACCCGACCGCGTCGGCCCGGCACCCGAGCCGCCCCCCGACGACCCCGGCCCGGCCCCCGGGCCGCCCCGCCCTCGGACCGCGCCGGAGAGCCGGACCCGGCTGAGCGCCCGGCTCGCCGCCCGCAACCAGGACTCGCGCCTCAACGAGAGCCGGGTCGCCTGACGGGCCCGGCCACCGGAACCGGCGGTGGCCCCGGCAGAGGGGCCGCGGGGCCGGGCACAACGACGAGCGCCCCGCGCCCCACCGAGCGTGGGGTACGGGGCACTGGCTTCCGAACGACTACGGGCGGCTGGCGATGACGCCCTGGGGCTCGTACGGCCCGTCCTTCTCGGTCCTCGGCGCGGCCGGCTCGACGATCCGGTCGGCCTCGCCCCCGAAGAGGTCGTCCTCCAGGTCCGCCTTCCGGTCGGCGGTCGGCTCGGTGTACTCGACCTGATCCGGGGACGCGGCCACCGCGCCCTCGACGGCCGCGCCCGCCTCCGCAGCGGCCTCCGTGGTCGACGCGGGGGTGTCGCGCTGGTCGTTGGCCATGGGCGGCCGCCTTTCGGTCATCAAATGTCTTCAGCCCCACCGGTTTGGTGCGGGCACGCCGTCAGTATCGTAGGGCTGATTAAATGTCCGATAAACATCGTGCGGCTTGCCGGTGCGTCCGGCAGAGTCGGCCCTCCGCCTAAGCTGAAGCCACCACACGGCGGACCGCCGAGCGCCCTTCACGGAATCGACAGCACAGGCCATCGGGGGATTTCATGGAGTTTCGGGAGACGCCGCCCGCGTCGGCGCTGCGCTTCCAGGTACTCGGTCCCGTACAGGCCTGGCTCGACGGCGCCCCGGTGCCCCTCGGCTCGCCGCAGCAACAGGCCGTCCTCACCGCACTGCTTCTGCACGGCGGCCGGCCCGTCACCACCCAGGATCTCGTCGACGGGCTGTGGGGAGATCGGCCCCCGACGCAGGCCATTGCCGCATTGCGGACATATATCTCGCGCCTTCGCGCTGTCATCGAGCCGAAGCGCGAAATTCGCCGCCCCGCCGAACTCCTCGTATCGGTCAGTGACGGGTACGCACTGCGTATTCCGCCCGAGGCCCTGGACGTCACGGTCTTCGAGAGCCGGGCGTCCGAGGCCACCGCCGCCCGGGTGGCCGGGGACCTGCACGAGGCGCACCGCCTCCTGGTGGGCGCGCTCGGCCTCTGGACCGGCCGCGCGCTGACCGGTGTTCCCGGCCCGTACGCGGAGTCCCAGCGGCTGCGCCTGGCCGAACGGCACGTCACCGTCTCCGAGGAGCGGTGTGCGGTGGCCCTCGACATCGGCCTGCACGCCGACATGGTCGGCGAGTTGAGCTCCCTGACCGCCGAACACCCGCTCCGGGAGCGGCTGCGCGAGCTGCTGATGCTCGCGCTCTACCGGTGCGGCCGCCAGGCGGAGGCGCTCGGGGTCTACACGGACACCCGGAAGCTGCTGATCGACGAACTCGGCGTCGAACCCGGCGCCGGGCTCTCCACCATGCACTCCCGCATCCTGGCCGCCGACCCGGCCCTGACCCTCCCCGCCGTCGCCCCGGCCGGCGCCGCCGCCCGGGAGGACGCGCCGCTCCCGGTGACCCCGCCGGCCCAGCTGCCCGCCGACGTCTCGGACTTCAGCGGACGCACCGAGCTGGTCACCGACCTCTCCGCCGTCCTGCTGAACGCCACCGGCCAGGCCGTGGTCGTCACCTCGCTGGCCGGCATCGGCGGTGTCGGGAAGACCACCCTCGCCGTCCACGTGGCGCACCGGGTGCGCGCCGAGTTCCCCGACGGACAGCTGTACGTCGACCTCCGGGGCGCGGGCGCCTCGCCCGCCGACCCGGCCGTGGTGCTCGGTGACTTCCTGCACGCGCTCGGCGTCACCGAGACCCCCGACTCGCTCGACCAGCGCGCGGCCCTCTACCGCTCGCTGCTCGCCAGCCGGCGGATGCTGATCCTGCTGGACAACGCGCAGGACGCCCAGCAGATCCAGCCGCTCATCCCCGGGGTGTCCGGCTGCTCGGTGCTGGCCACCAGCAGGTCCCGGCTCGCCGGAATCCCCGGCGCCCACCTGGTGGACGTCGAGGAGCTGACGCCCGAGGAGGCGCTCACGCTCTTCTCGGCCATCGTCGGCGAGCAGCGCGTGACGGCCGAGCCCGAGGCCTCCATGGCCGTGGTCACCGCCTGCGGCTTCCTGCCGCTCGCCGTCCGGATCGCCGCCGCCCGGCTGGCCAGCCGGCCGCGCTGGAGCGTCTCCGACCTCGCCCGGCGGTTAGCCGATCAACGGCGCAGGCTGGACGAGCTCCAGCTCGGCAACCTGGCGGTGGAGACCACCATCGGACTGGGGTACGCGCAGCTCTCCGCCCCCGAGGCGCGGGCCTTTCGACTGCTCTCCCTGATCGACTCCCCGGACCTCCCGCTCTCGTCCGTAACCGCCCTGCTGGGCGTCGACGAGCACACCGCCGAGGACCTCGCCGAGGCGCTCGTCGAGGCGAACATGCTGGAGTGCTTCGCTCCGGGCCGCTACCGGTACCACGACCTCCTGCGGCTCTACGCGCAGCGCAAGAACGAGCGGATCGGTGACGTCGAGGAGCAGCACGCCGCGGTGCGGCGGCTGCTCGACCTGATGCTGCCGACCGTCCGCAACGCCGCCCAGGCGATCGAGCCGGACGACCAGCTGCCGGAGCCGCTCAACGGCCTGAACTCCCCCGGTCTCAGCCTGTCGGACGGCGAATCGGCCCGGGCCTGGCTGCGCAGCGAGATCGCGGTGCTGCTCAGCCTGGTCGAGGCCGCCGTGAGCGGACCCGGCGAACTGCTGCGGCCCGCCGTCGACCTGCTGATCGTCCTGGACAGCCTGGTGGAGGACCCGACCCACGGTCCGCGCGTTCGGCGGATGCTGGAGGTCGCCGACCTCAACGCCGAGTCGTACCAGGACTCCGCCGTGCTGGCCCGGGTGCACTTCGCCCGCGGCACCCTGCAGTCGGTCACCAACGACTTCCAGAGCGCCGAGCGTTCGCTGCTGAAGAGCCTGAGCCTCCAGGACAGTGACGACCTGACCATCCTGCGGTCGATGGCCACCAACACCCTGGGCATCATCCTCAGCGTCGCCGACCGCTCCGCCGAGGCGCTGCCCTTCTTCGAGCAGTCCCTCGCCATCAGCCGGGTGGTGGGCGCCCCCATCGGCGAGGCCCGGCTGCTGGGCAACATCGCCCGGGCACAGCTCGACGTCGGGGACGCGCGGTCCGCCGTCCGCTCCGCCACCGACGCGGTGGCCAGCGCCCGGGCCTCGAAGAACGGCCCCTGCTTGGCCGACACGCTGTACCAGCTGGGCGTCGTGCTCTCCTCCGGCGGCGCGCCCGGCACCGCCGTCGCCCACCTCCATGAAGCGCACCGGCTCTACCGCTCCCAGCAGAACCGCCTCCGCGAGGGCTACACGCTGGCCCGCCTCGGGGTGAGCCTGCTCGCCGCCGGCCAGCACGCGGACGCGGCCGAGGCGGCCGAGGAGTCGCTGGCGATCGGGCAGGAGATGGACTCCGCCTACTGCCAGGGCCTCGCCAACGCCGCGCTCGGCGAGGCGCTGCTCGGCCTGGCCCAGCCGGCCCGCGGGCTGGCCTGTCTGCGCGAGGCGCACGCGATCTTCACACGGCTCGGTGTGCCCGAGGCCTCCCCCGTGGCGGACCTCATCTCCCAGCAGCACACCGAGCCCCTCTCTCCCCCCGCGCCGTAGGCCCCGCACACCCCCGTGCTTCCCCCGTGGGGGCCGACCCCCGTGCGTTCGGTGCTCCCGCAGCCCCCCGGCTGCGGGAGCACCCTCAACGCTTCCCCGGCGCTGGACTCCACTGTGCACCGGGCCGATTGACGTTCGATAAACGTCGCCCTGCCGGCCCCGGACGCGGGCGGATCCGCAGGTCGGGGGCGTGCTCCGACGGGCCCCGCGGCGTGCGGCGGCCGACCGCACCACCCCGGCCCGCACCCCCCGTGCTTCCGCAAGCCGGGCCACAGCACCCCAACCGTCACGAGTTGGCCGGAAAGGGACCCCACGGCGCAGTGATCACGCATATTCTCAGATGCCAGTACAGACATGACGGCACCCGTCCGGCGGATCGTCCGGAAACGGCAGCGCGGCGGCGCTCCCGCGGTGCAGAGTGTCCCTGTGCAAAGTGTCAGCGTGCAGTCAGTGTGACGCGGGGAGCGTGACGTACCGCCACCGGCAGCGGGCCGGCGGGGCAACGCGGGCGCCGGCAGGACGGCGGGCCGGCCTCGTCCGGCCGACCGGAGGCCCGGGTGGAAAGGTGCCTCTCAATCGTGACGACCGGACAGATATCCGACCCGTCCCCCCTCGACGAGGACGCGGACGGCGACGACGGTCCCGACGTCCTGCGCCGCCGTGCCGAGCGGGCCCTGCAGGCCGTCGCCTTCGACACCATCGGCGCCGGCTACGGAGAGGCCTTCCCCGCCAAGCGCGGCCAGCTCGCCTGCGGCCGCCGGCTGCTGGCCCGGCTCGAACCGGGCGCCGCCGTGCTGGACATCGGCTGCGGCACCGGCGACCCGACCGTCCGACAGCTGACCGCCGCCGGGATGCGCGTCACCGGTATAGACCTTTCGGACGTCATGCTCACCCTGGCCCGCGCGGCGGCGCCGAACGGGCCGTTCGCCCCCGCCTTCCACCGCATCGACATGTACGACCTGGCCACCCGGCGCGCCGACCGGGCCTGGAACCTCCCGGCCCTGGGCCCGCGGGGCCGCGGCACCTTCGACGCCGTCACCGCCTTCTTCTCCCTCATCCTCCTCCCCCAGGAGGAGATCCCCACCGTGCTGACCCGGCTGCGCGCGCTCCTGCGGCCCGGCGGTCTGCTGGCGCTCGGTATGGTCGAGGCGGACCTGGATCACGTTCCACTGCCGTTCCTCGGACGGGAGCTGCGGATCAGCGGGTATCTGCGGGAGGATCTGGAACGGGTCCTGGTGGAGGCCGGGTTCGCGGTCGAGGAGCAGTCGGGGCATCCGTACGCGCCGGCCAGCACCTCGCTGCCGCCGGAGGAGCAGCTGTTCCTCCGCTGCCGACGCGTCGGCTGACCGTTCGCCACACCGCCCCACCGACCGACCGCCGGACCAGCAGAGCCACCACTCCCCATCAATCCCAGGACAGGCAGCCGTGCGCGACCAGCTCAAACCCGAGGCCGGACAGCCGCCTGCCCTCCCGGGCCCGCGCCGCACGCCACCGGCCCCGGAGGGGAGCGGGCCGAGCGCCACCGGACAGGTCGCCGAGCGGCTCGCCTACCTGGACTCCGCGACCCGGCGGATCAACAGCGCCCTGGACCTGGCCGCGACGCTGCGCAACATCTGCCGCGTCCTCGTACCGACCCTCGCCGACGCCGCCGTCGTGCACCTGCGCGACCCGCTGCCGAACGTCGAGCGCGAACCCGGCTTCCCCGACGACCTGCGGATCCACCACAGCCTCGGCACCCGGCTCGGCCGCCGCGGCCGGCCGACCACCGGCTCCGACCACCGCGGCTCCCGCTACGGCACCCGGTACGGCTCGCGCTCGACCGCCGACACCGGGCCCGCCACCCCGGTCACCCGGGGCGGGGCGCTCGCGCACACCCTGCTGAGCCGCCGCCCCGCCGAGGCCGCCGTCCTCGGGGCGGCCGGCTCCCCGGCCGCCGGCCCCGACCGGACCACCGAGCTGCTGCGCGAGCTGTACGGCCCGCGCGGGCTGGCCCGGCTCGGCCCGGGCTCCTCGGTGCTCGCCCTGCCGCTGCGCGGGCGCAAGGCCGTCCTCGGCCTGCTGGTGCTGATCCGCCGGCCGCCCGAGAAGACCGGCCGCCCCAGTTTCGACGCCACCGACACCGCCACCGCCGCCCACCTCGCCACCCAGGCCGGGCTCGCCGTGGACACCGCCCTGCGGTACGCCCGCGAGTGGGAGATAGCCAACGAGCTCCAGCGCAGCATGCTGCCGCTGCGCCTGCCCCAGCCGCACGGCGTCCGGCTCGCCCAGCGCTACCTGCCCGGCGAGCGCGGCGCGCAGGTCGGCGGGGACTGGTACGACGCCGTCCCGCTGCCCGGGAACCGGGTGGCGCTGATCGTCGGCGACGTGATGGGCCACTCGCTGACCTCGGCCGCCATCATGGGCCAGCTCCGCACCAGCGCCCAGACCCTGGCCGCGCTCGACCTGCCCCCGCACGAGGTGCTCTACCACCTGGACGAACAGGCCCAGCGGCTCGGCCGCGAACAGCACCTGGCCACCTGCGTGTACGCGGTCTACGACCCGATCGCCAACCGCGTGGTGCTCGCCAACGCGGGGCACGTCCCGCCGGTGCTCGTCGGGCCGGACGGCACGGCCGAGCTGCTGGAGCTGGACTCGGGCGCGCCGATCGGCGTCGGCGGGGTCGACTTCAACTCCGTCGAGCTGCCCGCCCCGCCCGGCTCCTCCCTGCTGCTCTTCACCGACGGCCTGGTGGAGACCCGCACCCGCCCGCTCAGCGACGGACTGGAGCTGCTCCGGGCCCGGCTGGCCGCCACCCAGCGGCACACCCCCGAGCAGCTCTGCCAGGAGGCGCTGCGGATCCTGCCGCCGGGCGACCGCGGTGACGACATCGCGCTGCTGGCCGCCTGCTTCGACGGCATTCCGGCCGGGGACGTCGCGCACTGGTACCTCCAGCCGCGCAACGAGACGCCCGGCCGGGCCCGCCGGCTGGCCGCCCACACACTGCGCCGCTGGGGGCTCGAAGAGCTCAGCGAGGCAACCGAGTTGATGGTCAGCGAGCTGGTCACCAACGCCGTTCAGCACGCCACCCGCCCGGTCACCCTGAGCCTGGTCCGCACCTCCCGGCTGCGCTGCGAGGTCGGCGACGACAGCCCGCTGCTGCCCCGACCGCGGCGCACCGGACCGGAGGACGAACGCGGGCGCGGGCTGCAGATAGTGGCCAGGTGCGCCGAGCGCTGGGGCGCCACCCGCCTGGGCACCGGCAAGGTCGTCTGGTTCGAACAGCGGCTGCCGTAGGCCCTCCGGGTACGCCGGAGGGCGCCCGGCCGTAGTGGCCGGACGCCCTCCGGGACGGGCCCGTCAGACCCGCTGCGGCTCCTTCGCCGCGCCGCTCTCCTCGGCGCCCCCGGCCCCGGTCGTGCCCTCGGGCGCGGCCCGCTCCGACTCCAGCCGGGCCATCAGCTGCTCGCCCTCCATGTCCACCCGCGGCACCACCTTCTCCAGGCTCTTCGGGAACCACCAGGCCGCCCTGCCGAACAGCGTCATCGCGGCCGGCACCAGGGCCATCCGCACCACGAAGGCGTCCACCAGCACGCCCACCGCCAGCGCGAAGCCGATCGGCTGGACGATCGGGTCGTGGCCGAAGACGAAGCTGCCGAAGACCGCGACCATGATCAGGGCGGCCGCCGTGACCACCCGCGCGCCGTTCTTCACCCCGGCGACCACGGCCTCCCGGGGCGCCATGCCGTGCACGTGGTGCTCCTTCATCCCGGAGACCAGGAACAGCTCGTAGTCCATCGCCAGCCCGAACAGCACCGCGATCAGCAGGATCGGCACGAAGCTCACCACCGGGCCCACCTTCGGCACGTCGATCAGCCCGTCCAGCCAGCCCCACTGGTAGACGGCGACCACCGCGCCGAGCGAGGCCGAGATGCTGAGCAGGAAGCCGGCCACCGCCTTCAGCGGCACCAGGACCGAACGGAAGGCCAGCGCCAGCAGCACCAGCGCGATGCCGCCGATCACCGCCACGAAGGGCGGCAGGGCGTCGCCGAGCTTGGCGGAGACGTCGATGTTGGCGGCCGTGGTGCCGGTGACGTCGATCCGCGCGCCGGTCGAGGCCCGCAGGTCGTCGCGCTGGTCGCGGATCTCCCCGACCAGCTTCCTGGTGTCGGCGTGGTCCGGGCCGGTGGTCGGGATGACGGTGAGCAGGGCCGTGCCGCTCGGCCCGTCGACGGTCGGCGGCAGCAGCGTCCGCACCCCCTCCAGGGTGCCCAGCTTCGCGGCCACGCCCTGGACGGCCTGCTCCGGCCGCGCCGCGCCCCCGGCGTCGACGACGACCACCAGTGGTGCGTTGAACCCGGGGCCGAAGCTCTCGCCGATCCGGTCGTACGCGGTACGGGCGTCGGTGCCGGCGGCCTGTGAGCCGCCGCCGGGCAGGCCGAGGCTGAGGCTCGCGGCCGGCACCGCGAGGACGCCCAGCGCGGCCAGCCCGGTGAACAGCACGACCAGCGGGCGGCGCACCACGAAGGTCGCCCACCGCTCGCCCAGGGTCGTCCGGCCGGGGGCCTTCAGCGCCCGCCGCCAGACCGGCAGCCGGTCGATGGCCCGGCCGGCGAAACCGAGCAGCGCGGGCAGCAGGGTGATCGCGACGAGCACCGCCACCACCACGGCGCCGGAGGCGGACAGGCCCATCACGGTCAGGAACGGCACCCCGGCGACGGCGAGCCCGGCGAGCGCGACCACCACGGTCAGACCGGCGAAGACCACCGCGCTGCCGGCCGTGGCGTTGGCGCGGGCCGCCGCCTCCTCCGGCTCCAGGCCCTCGGCGAGGTGCCGGCGGTGCCGGGAGAGGATGAACAGGGCGTAGTCGATGCCGACCGCGAGGCCGACCATCAGGGCCAGCACCGGCGCGGTGGTGATGATCTCGAACGAGCCGGAGAGGGCCAGCAGCGCGGCCATCGCCACCCCGACCCCGAGCAGGGCGGTCAGCAGCGGCAGCCCGGCGGCGACCAGCGAGCCCAGGGTGATCACCAGGACCACGCCGGCCACCATCAGGCCGACCGCCTCACCGCCGTCGACCTGCGCCATCCGGTTGTAGGCGTCGCCGCCGAAGGCGACCGTCAGCCCGGCGTCGCCGGCCGGGCCGGCGGCCGCCCGGACCGCGTCGCGCTGCTGGTCGGTGACGTCCGCGAGCGGGCGGTCGAAGGAGACCAGGGCCAGCGCGACCCTGCCGTCCGGGGAGAGCGCGCCGGTGGCGTAGGGGTCGGGGACCGCCGCGACCCCGGGGACGGCGGCGATCCGGCCGACCGCCGCGCTGACGGCCCCGGCCGCCTCCGCGGTGGTGATGCCGCCGGCCGCCGGGGCGCCGAAGACCACCTGGGCCGCGCCGTGGCCCTGCTCCGGGAAGGTGCCCTTGATGCGGTCCAGGGTGCTCTGCGCCTCGGTGCCGGGCACCTTGAACTCGTCGCTGGTCTTGCCGGCGAAGGCCCCGGTGGCCCCGCCGACCGCGATCAGCACGGCGAGCCAGACGGCGAGCACGGCGCGCCTGCGACGGAAGCAGTAGCGGCCCAGGCGGTACAGGTACGTGGCCATGAGTGAACCCTCGATCACGTCGGTCGGCGAGCGGGTGCCCGAACAGGTCGGACTCCACCGTACGACCAACTTTGTCACCTGACAAAGTTGGCCGACATAATCGACCGACAGATTCACTCGACCGAGTTATTTGACCGTGGCGCTACCCTGGCCCAATGGCACATGTCCCCGCCTCCGAAAGGCGCCCGCAACTGGTCCGGGCCGCCATCGACCTGATGACCCGCGAGGGCGTCGCCGCCGGCAGTACCCGGGCGATCGCGGCCGAGCTCGGGGTGGCACAGGCGACGGTGCACTACACCTTCGGCACCAAGAAGGACCTCTACCGCGCCGTGGTCGAACAGCTGACGGCCGAGTTCGTGGGCCAGGTGCGCGACGCCGCACCGGGCGACGGCCCCTTCGGCGAGCAGATCCGGGCCATGGTGCACGCGCTCTGGGCGGGTGCCACCGGCGAGGAGGGGCGCTGCGTCCTGCTGGACGAGTTCGCGGCGCTGGCGCTGCGCGACCCCGACCTCCAGGAGATCATGCGCGGGCTGCAGCACGAGATCGAGGACACCGCCTCGCAGATGCTCGACGCCCTCGCGGCCGCCCACGGCCTGGAGCTGCCCCTGCCCGCGCGCGACATCGCCACGCACTTCCTGACCGGCTTCGACGGGCTGACCGACCGCTACCTGGTGCTGCGCAGCACCGGCGAGCAGCCGGACGCCGAGGCGCTGCGGGCGCTGGATCTGCTGGTCGCCACCACGGTCGGGCTCTGCCTGGGCTCGGCGGCCCGGACCGGCTGACCCGGGGCGGGTGCGGGGCGGGCGCCGCCCGGGGCCGGACCGGCAGCCCGGCCCGGCGACCCGGCCCGACTACTCGACGATCCGGACCGGCAGCTCCGCCAGCACCTCGCGCAGCGAGGCCGCGAACCGGTCGTACTCCGCACTGCGGGCCGAGCCCGGCCGGGTGGCGAGCCCGATCCGGCGCCCGGGCGCCGGGGCGGCGAAGCGAACGGCGGCCAGCCGGTCGGTCCGGCCCGCCTCGACGTCCAGGGCCGTGGTGGGCAGCAGGGTGACACCGAGGCCGCCGGCCACCAGCTGGACCAGGGTGGAGAGCCCGGCCGCCCGGGTGGTGGAGCCACCGGGGTCGGCGCCGACCTCGCGGCAGATGTCGAGGGCCTGGTCACGCAGGCAGTGGCCCTCCTCCAGCAGCAGCACCTCCAGGTCGAGCAGCACGTCGCGCGGGACGTCGATCCGCCCGGCGAGCGGGTGCCCGGGCGGGGTGACCAGCACGAAGTCCTCGTCGAACAGCGGGATGTCCCGGGTGGGCGAGGCCCCGCCGGCCGGGAGCGCGAGCAGCAGCACGTCCAGCCGGCCGGCGGCCAGCCCCTCCAGCAGCGAGGGCGTGCGCTCCTCGTGGACGTGCAGTTCCAGCTCCGGATAGCGGTCGCGGACCAGCCGCAGCACGGTGGGCAGCAGGTAGGGGGCGACGGTCGGGATGACGCCGAGGTGCAGCGGACCGGTGAACGGCCGGCGGGCGGCCTCCACCTCCTCGGTCAGGGCCTGCAAGGAGGCGAGCACCCGGCGCGAGTGTTCGAGCACGCGCTCCCCCAGCGGAGTGACGATCACTTTGCGTGTCGTACGCTCGACGAGCTGCGCGCCCAGCGACTCCTCCAGCGCCGCGACCGCTCCCGACAGGGCGGGCTGACTGGTCCCGGTGGCGGCCGCCGCGTCGCGGAAGTGCCGGTGCTCGGCCACCGCCACGAAGGCCTTGAGCTGGGCCACGGTGGGCGCGCGGGGGCCGCGGGGTGTGGCGCTCCCCACAGCGGCCTCGGGTTTGCGCGTGGTGCCCCTGCGGGGCCTGGGGCGGGAGGGGGGCGTGGGGGTATTGATAACTCTCTCCGATCAGACACATCGAGTGTAGCTATTTCCCTGATCAGTCCACGATGTGGAATCGTGGAAGCCGTTCCGCAATCCGGACAAACTCCCCTCATCACTTCAGGAGAAGCGAACGTGCTCACGATCGGTGACAAGTTCCCCGAGTTCGAACTCAACGCCTGCGTCGACCTGGACGCCGCGAACGCCTTCGCCGAGATCAACCACAAGTCCTACGAGGGCAAGTGGAAGATCGTTTTCTTCTGGCCGATGGACTTCACGTTCGTCTGCCCGACCGAGATCGCCGCGTTCGGCAAGCTGAACGAGGAGTTCGCGGACCGCGACGCCCAGATCCTCGGCGTCTCCGGCGACTCCGAGTTCGTGCACCACGCCTGGCGCAAGGACCACAAGGACCTGCGCGACCTGCCCTTCCCGATGCTGGCCGACGTCAAGCACGAGCTGATGCGCGCCTGCGGCGTCGAGGGCGCGGACGGCACCGCCCAGCGCGCGGTCTTCATCGTCGACCCGAACAACGAGATCCAGTTCGTCATGGTGACCGCCGGCTCCGTCGGCCGTAACCCCAAGGAGGTCCTGCGGGTGCTGGACGCCCTGCAGACCGACGAGCTGTGCCCGTGCAACTGGACCAAGGGCGAGGACACCCTCGACGCCCAGGCCCTGCTGGCGGGCTGACCGACATGGCTCTCGACGACCTGAAGTCCGCCCTCCCGGACTACGCCAAGGACCTCAAGCTCAACCTGAGCGCGGTCATCGGCAACTCCGACCTCCCCGCCCAGCAGCTCTGGGGCACCGTGCTCTCCTGCGCGATGGCCACCCGCAGCCCCGCCGTGCTGCGTGCGCTGGAGCCCGAGGCCAAGGCCAACCTCTCCCCGGAGGCGTACAACGCCGCCAAGGGCGCGGCCGCGATCATGGGGATGAACAACGTCTACTACCGGACCACGCACCTGCTCTCCGACAAGGAGTACAGCGGCATGCGGGCCGGTCTGCGGATGAACATCATCGGCACTCCGGGCGTCGAGAAGATCGACTTCGAGCTCTGGTGCTTCGCGGTCTCGGCCATCAACGGCTGCGGCCAGTGCCTCGACTCCCACGAGGGCGTGCTGAGCAAGGCCGGTGTCGCGCGTGAGGTCATCCAGGCCTCCGTGAAGATCGCCGCCGTGCTGCAGGCCGTGGCCGGCGTCCTCGACTCCGAGGCCGCCCTGGCCGGCGTCGACGCCTGATCCCACGCCACACCACGAGGGCCCGCCGGACTTCCGTCCGGCGGGCCCTCGCGCGTTCGGGTGGGCCGGGGCCTACTCGGTGCTCACCGGCGCACCCGTCCCACTGGGCGCCGTGGCGCCCGCGGCAGTCGCGGACGTGGCGGCAGCCGTCCGGGCGACGGCCGCCTCACGGGCGGCCTCCATCGCGGTGAAGACGGCCTGCCCGGCCTCGTTGCGGCGGCGCAGGTGGGCGACCACCGTGTTGGTGACCGCGATCAGCGGCACCGCGACGATGGCGCCGCCGATGCCGCCGATGATCGAGCCGGCGGCCACCCCGAGCACCACGCCCAGCGGGTGCACCCGGACGGCCCGGCCGAGGATCAGCGGCTGCAGCACGTGCCCCTCGATCTGCTGGACGGCGATCAGCACCACCAGCACCATCAGCGCGGTGAACGGCCCCTCGGTGACCAGCGCGATCAGCACCGCGACGGTCCCGGTGACGAGCGCCCCGACCAGCGGGACGAAGGCCCCCAGGAAGATGATCACCGCCAGCGGCAGCGCCATCGGCACCCCGAGCATCTGGATGCCGACGCCGATGCAGACCGCGTCGATGAAGGCCACGCAGACCGTCCCGCGCACGTACGCGGTGAGCGTGGCCCAGGCCTTCGGACCGGCCCCGGCCATCGCGTAGCGGGAGTGCCGGGGCAGGCCGCGCAGCGCCCAGTTCCAGATCCGCTCGCCGTCGTAGAGGAAGAAGAAGGTGGTGAAGAAGGCGAGCAGGACGGCGGTCAGCACCTCGACGGCGATCTGCGCACCGGTGAGGCCGACCGAGGTGAGCTGCTCGGTGTTGGTGCTGATCGCCTTGGTGATCTGGTTCGCGAAGTCGGTGATCTGCTGCTGGGTCAGGTGCAGCGGCCCGGTGATCAGCCAGTCCCGGAGGGTGGCCACACCGTCCTGGACCTTGGTGGTCACGGTGGACAGGTTGGTGGTCACCTGCCAGACCACGAACCAGCCGACCAGGCCGATCCCGGCCAGACCGCTCATGAACACCCCGCCGGCCGCCAGCGACCGCGGTACGCCGTGCCGGCGCAGCCAGGAGACGGTGGGCTCCAGCAGCGCGGAGATCAGCAGCGAGGCCAGCACCGCGAAGGCCACCAGCCGCAGCATGTCGACGACCATGAAGACGACGTAGAGCGCGGCGCCGAGCAGCAGCAGCCGCCAGGTCGACTCGGCCGCCACCCGCAGGCCCCAGGGCACCGCCTCGGCCGGGGTGGCGGGCCGACCGGGGTGGAGTTCGCGCCCGAAGGCGCCGTGGGTGGGCGCCGGCGCGGCCGGGGCCTGGCCCCGGGCCGCCTCGGCGTGCTCCCCGCGCGGCGCCGGCAGCGGGGCCGGTGCCGCGGCCACGGCGGCGGGCGCCGGGGCCGGCACCTGCTCCGGTACCGGCAGCGGGTCCGGGGGTTCGTGGTACTCGGCCGCGATCGCGGCCCGCCGGCGCCGCTCGATCACGGCGGCCGCGCTCGCCACCACGGCCATGCCCTTGGCCACGGCCTTGAAGGCCTTCCCGCCCCGCGCCATCCTCGCTACCACCGCTCCCCCGTTGGGCCGCCGTGCCGGCGGTACGCCGTGGGTCGCGCCACGGCCGTCAGGGATGAAACTACCCGCCCGGCCCGGCACGAGTCCGCCTGGCGGGGCGGTTGACCGGTCGGCCGGCGGAGACCGACGGGCGCCGGGCGGCCGCGCGGCCGCCCGCGGGCCGGTCGGGCGGCCGGTCCGTATCCGGACAAACCGGTGGTGACCGGGTGGTTTCAGGCACCGCGCAACGGGGAGGACTCCGAACGAGTACAGGAGCCATCTGTCGGCGGACCGGCCGGTGCGGGGAGCAACCAGGACCCCTCCCCGCGCCCCGCGTCCGCACCCGGGCCCGCACCGCCCGCGAGCGCACTGGTCAGCGCGGCCCGGGCGGGGCGGCCCGTCCAGCGCGGCAGCCCCGCCCGGCGCGCGGCCACGGCGGCGGGGCGGCCCACCACACACCTCGGCCCCCGACCGCAGGAGAGCGGTCGGGGGCCGAGGTGGTACGGCGTGCCGCGGGTACCGGTGGTTCCTAGTACCAGTGGTGCGACTGCCAGAAGGACCAGGCGCCACAGGGGCTGCCGTAGCGGCTGTTCATGTAGCTGAGGCCCCACTTGATCTGGGTGGCCGGGTTGGTGCGCCAGTCGGCACCGGCCGAGGCCATCTTGGTGCCGGGCAGCGCCTGGACCAGGCCGTACGCACCGGAGCTCTTGTTGGTCGCGGTGTAGTCCCAGCCGCTCTCGCGCTTCACGATCTGACTGAAGCACTGGAACTGAGCGTCGTTGCCGACGATCTGCTGGGCGATCTCCTGGACCGAACCGGGGCTGACCGAAACCGGGGGGGCCGACGTGTCGGTGGCAGCCATCGCCGAGCGCGCCTTGGAGCGGTTGGCGGCGGCCTCGTCGGCCTTCCGCTTCTCCTCGGCCGCCTTGGCGGCCTTCTCCGCGTCGGCCTTGGCCTGCGCGTCAGCCTTGGCCTGCGCGTCGGCGGCGGCCTGCTGGCGCGCTGCCTCCTCGGCGGCCTTCTGCTCCGCGGCGGCCTTCGCGGCCGCATCGGCGGCGGCCTGCTGGGCGGAGGCCTGCGTGCCGATGTTGTCACTGATGGTCTGCGCCTGGGCGCCAGAGGGGACTTCGGCAAGCAGGGTCGCGCCGGCGACATCGACCGTCTGCGTCGTCTTGCCCTCGCTGCCCGAGGCCATACCCACGACGGCACCGACTGCGGTGACGGCGGTGGCGGAGGCCACAGCGACTCCCCGGACCGAGATCCGAGTCACATGGTTTCCTTCCAGCATCGCCCACGCGTGACCGTACGGGCGCAAGATGCCCCTTTGCGCTGCCCTCCGTACGGTGCTGGTCACGGGAGGTACTGACCCGGCGTCCGGAAGCGGTGGGCGACCGGGCGTTGCGATCGGGCGGCGTACGGCTCATCGGTGTTCAATTGTGCGTCCACCTACCGGAGTTGGCGGACCGTCCGGACCGGGCCCACGGTCTCCCGGGGGCCCTGTCATGCCGTACGCGGGGCCTGACAGAACCCTCACCATGCCGCACCGGGCACTGTCGACGCAATTCCCTGTTGCGTGGCGCATCTCACATTCACCGCACTGGAGTTCTCCGGACAGAAAGCACTCGATGTGATGAAAGGGACGGGGCCCGCTCCCGTCAGGAGCGGGCCCCACGCCCGGAGTTGACCGTATTGTCCGACTATGCCCTAGTGCGGGCGAATCACGGGTTGATGTCCTCCAGCATCTCCGTGACCAGCGCCGCGATCGGGGAGCGCTCGGAGCGGGTGAGGGTGATGTGGGCGAACAGCGGATGCCCCTTCAGCTTCTCGACCACCGCGACGACGCCGTCGTAGCGGCCGACCCGCAGGTTGTCGCGCTGCGCCACGTCGTGGGTCAGCACCACCCGGGAGCCCTGGCCGATCCGGGAGAGCACCGTCAGCAGGACGTTGCGCTCCAGCGACTGCGCCTCGTCCACGATCACGAAGGCGTCGTGCAGCGAACGCCCCCGGATGTGGGTCAGCGGCAGGACCTCCAGCATGCCCCGGGAGATCACCTCCTCGATGACGTCCGGGGTGGTCACGGCCGAGAGGGTGTCGAAGACCGCCTGCGCCCAGGGGCTCATCTTCTCCGTCTCGGACCCGGGCAGGTAGCCGAGCTCCTGGCCGCCGACCGCGTACAGCGGCCGGAACACCATCACCTTGCGGTGCTGCCCCCGCTCCAGCACCGCCTCCAGCCCCGCGCACAGCGCCAGCGCCGACTTGCCGGTACCGGCCCGCCCGCCCATCGAGACGATGCCCACCTCCGGGTCGAGCAGCAGGTCCAGCGCCACCCGCTGCTCGGCACTGCGCCCGCGCAGCCCGAAGGCCTCGCGCTCGCCGCGCACCAGCCGCACCCGGCCGTCGCCGGTGACCCGGCCCAGCGCCCGGCCGCGCTCGGAGCCGAGCACCAGTCCGGTGTGGACGGGCAGCTCGGCCGCGCCCTCGACGTCCACCGCGGCGTCGTGGCCGGCCGCGAACAGCGCGTCCACCTGGTCGGCGGGGACGTGCAGCTCGGCCATGCCGGTCCACCCGGAGGTGATCGCCAGCTCGGCCCGGTACTCCTCGGCGAGCAGGCCGACCGAACTGGCCTTGATCCGCAGCGGCAGGTCCTTGGAGACGACGGTGACGTCGTATCCCTCGGCCTGCAGGTTGCGGGCCACCGCCAGGATCCGGCTGTCCGCCTCACCGCCCGCGGACCGGTAGCCGACCGGCAGTATCGACAGGTCGGAGTGGTTCAGCTCGACCCGGATGGTGCCGCCGAGCTCCCCGACCGGGATCGGCTCGTCGAGCCGGCCGAAGCGGATGCGGTAGTCGTCGAGCAGCCGCAGCGCCTGGCGGGCGAAGTAGCCCAGCTCCGGGTGGTGCCGCTTGGCTTCCAGCTCGGTGACCACGACCACCGGCAGGACGACCTCGTGCTCCTCGAAGCGGGTCATGGCGAGCGGGTCCGCCAGAAGCACGCTGGTGTCGAGAACGTAGGTCCGCCGGTCTGGTGTCCGGCGGCTCTTGGAACTGACCACTAGGCCTCCAGAGCGGATGACCCTGCGTCATCCGCGGCAAGCCGGCCCCCGCTGCCCCGGTGGCCTCGGGGCCGGTCTGCTCGGAGTATTCCCAGGCGAGGGGCGGTGCATTCACGCACTCGGCGAACTGACGGATCATTGCCGGTGAACGTTTGGCCTCGCGCCGCCGCCGGGTACTCCAGCCCTACTGGGGGGTCGGCGGGGGCGGGTGGGGGCCGGTGGGCGTCAGAGCCCCATCCGCCGGTGGCGCTCCTCGTACGCGCGCAGTGCCCGGAGGAAGTCGACCTTCCGGAAGGCGGGCCAGTAGGCCTCGCAGAAGTAGAACTCGCTGTGCGCGCTCTGCCAGAGCAGGAAGCCGGAGAGCCGCTGCTCGCCCGAGGTGCGGATGACCAGGTCCGGGTCGGGCTGGCCCTTGGTGTAGAGGTGCTCGGCGATGTGCTCGACGTCGAGGATTTCGGCCAGTTCCTCGATCGAGGTGCCGCGCCCGGCGTGCTCCTGGAGCAGCGAGCGGACGGCGTCGGCGATCTCGTGCCGGCCGCCGTACCCGACGGCGACGTTCACGGTGATCCCGTCGATCCCGGCGGTCTCGTCGGCGGCCCGCTTGAGCACGTCCGCGGTGTGCTGCGGGAGCAGGTCCAGCGCGCCGACCGGGTTGACCCGCCAGCGGCGGGCGGCGGCCAGGCCGGTGACGGCGTCCTCGATGATCCCGAGCAGCGGGACGAGCTCGTCGGCCGGCCGGGAGAGGTTGTCGGTGGAGAGCATCCAGAGCGTGACGACCTTGACGTGGGTCTCGTCGCACCAGCCGAGGAACTCGCTGATCTTGTCGGCGCCGCGCTGGTGGCCGTAGGCGGTGGAGCCGCCGGTCGCCTTGGCCCAGCGGCGGTTGCCGTCGAGGATCACGCCGATGTGATGGGGGGTCCGGGCGAGGTGCACCTCGACCCGGCGACCGTAGAGGCCGTACATACCGTCCAGCAGGGTGCGCAGACCCGGCGTGCGTTCGACGACATCGCGCAGACCCATGGTTTTCGGCCCCTCCGTACTCATTCACCGGGGGACGTCACAACCCCCGGCGCAGCCTACTCCCGCCCGGAGGCAGTGGGTAAAGCCGCAGGTAGCAGTCCGGTCACAGTCCTGTGCGGAGCGCGTCGGGGGCCGTGGGGCGGGAGTGGCCGGAACACACCCGCGCGAACGCCCGGTGGCTCCCGGGGCTCCGGATACGGAACGGTATCCGGTTCCTTAAAGAATCCGTAAGCCGACGGTTCAATGCTTGACGACCACCAATGGTCTAGTCCAGCTTGTGACCCAGGGCGGAACACGCACCACCGCCGCCCCATCCGAGGCAGTACTGCGGACGCAATTCCCTCCTCGCCCCCGGGCGTTCCCGAACCGAACACGACGCTCCTCGCTCCGGTGCTCCCACACCGCCGACCGTCCGTCGTCCTCGGCCCGGGCACGCTCGTCGGCCCGGCGGGAGCCCTCCCCCACACGCGGCCGCCGCGCCCCCCACCGCGGCGGCCGCTCCTCCCCCAGGAGCGCACCTCCATGGCCCGTACGCTGAACCAGCCCGCGCACAAGCGCCGGCGCAGCACCCTTCCGGCCCTCGCCGCCGGTGCCACCGCCCTCGCCCTCGCCGGCAGCGGCCTCGCCCTCTTCGCCGGCGGCGCCAGCGCGGCCGCCGGCAACCTGGTCTCCAACGGCGGCTTCGACTCCGGTTCGACCGCCGGGTGGGTCTGTACCGGCGCCGCGGGCACCGTCTCCACGCCGGTCCACTCCGGCACCGGCGCGCTGCAGGCCACGCCGGGCGCCGGGGACACCGCCGAGTGCACCCAGACCATCAGCGTGCTGCCCAACACCAGCTACACCCTGAGCGCCTGGGTCCAGGGCCCGTACGTCTACCTCGGCGCGCGCGGCACCGGCGGCACCGACCCGAGCAGCTGGTCCAACCAGAACAGCTGGAACCAGCTCTCCTCCACCTTCACCACCGGCGCGAACGTCAAGAACGTCACGCTGTTCGTGCACGGCTGGTACGGCCAGAGCGCCTACCTCGCGGACGACATCACGCTGAGCGGCCCCGGCGGCACCTCCACGCCGAGCCCGACCGCGACGCCCACCGCGACGCCGACCGCCACCGCGTCGCCCACGGCCACCGCGACGCCGACCGCGACCGCCACCCCCACGGCGACCGCCACCCCGACCCAGACCGCCACGCCGACCCCCACGGCGACCGCGACCACCACCGCCCCGCCGGTCACCGGCCTGCCGAAGCACGTGGTCACCGGCTACTGGCACAACTTCGACAACGGCGCGACCGTCCAGAAGCTGAGCGACGTCCAGAGCGCCTACGACATCATCGCGGTCTCCTTCGCCGACGCCGTGCCGACCAGGGGCGGGGCGATCAGCTTCACCCTCGACCCGGGGCTCGCCAAGGCCCTCGGCGGCTACACCGACGCGCAGTTCCGCGCCGACCTGAAGGCCAAGCAGGCGGCCGGCAAGAAGGTCGTCCTCTCGATCGGCGGCCAGAACGGCGCGATCAGCGTGGGTGACGCCGCCGCGGCGGCCGCGTTCACCGACAGCGCCTACGCGATCATCAAGGACTACGGCTTCGACGGCATCGACGTCGACCTGGAGAACGGCGTCAACCCGACCTACCTCGGGAACGCGCTGCACAGCCTGCAGGCCAAGGTCGGCTCGAACTTCATCCTGACGATGGCCCCGGAGACCATCGGGATGTACAGCACCGCCGGTGCCTACTTCCAGCTGGCGCTGAACACCAAGGACATCCTGACCGTCGTCAACACCCAGTTCTACAACTCGGGCGGCATGAACGGCTGCGACGGCAAGGTCTACAACCAGGGCACCATCGACTTCATCACCGCGCAGGTCTGCACCCAGATCCAGGGCGGCCTGCGGCCCGACCAGGTCGGCATCGGCGTCCCGGCCTCCAGCAAGGCGGCCGGCGGCGGCTACGTCTCGCCGGCCGTGGTGAACAACGCGCTGGACTGCCTGGCCACCGGCAAGAACTGCGGCAGCTTCGTCCCGCCGGCCAAGTGGCCCACCATCCGCGGCGCGATGACCTGGTCCACCAACTGGGACGCCAACAACGGGAACGCCTTCTCCAACGCGGTCGGCCCGTTCGTCCACCAGATGCCGTAACTCCCCCCGGCGCGCCGCTCCTTGAGGGTGGGGCTCGCGCGCCGACGGCGGGGCCCGTCGTACCGGACCGGTACGGCGGGCCCCGCTCGTCCCCCCTCCTCCTACTGCAGCAGGACCGCGGCCAGGGTGCCGAGCAGCAGGAACGGGCCCATCGGCAGCTCCAGCCCGCGCACCGGCCGCCGCCGCGCCAGGGCCGCCACCGCCCGGACCACCGCCCAGAGGCCGGCCAGCACCGAGGCCGCGAAGAGTCCGGTGAACGCGGCCGACCAGCCGTACCGGCCGAGCAGCGCGCCCAGGCCGAGCGCCAGCACGGTGTCCCCCGGGCCCATCAGACCGATCCAGCCGGGCAGTTCGAACAGCGCGGCGGCCGCGAGCGCCACCAGCAGACAGCGCAGCAGCACACCCGGACTGCCGGCCGCCAGCTCCACCACCACCAGCAGCGCGGCCAGGCCGGCCGCCAGCGCCCAGCTCAGCGGGTACGGCAGCCGCCGCACCCGGGCGTCGGTGAAGCCGAGCACCACGCCCGGGCCGGCCGCCCAGAGCAGCAGCACCGCGTCGGCCGGGTGCGCCGCCGACAGCGCGGCCGCCGCCACCCCGACGGTCACCACCTCCACCTGCCAGGCCCCCGGCCCCAGCCGCTCCCGGCAGCCCGGGCAGCGCCCGCCGGGCGGCAGACCGCGCAACCGCCGCTCGCACGCCGGGCACCGGGTGCACCACGGCCCGCCCTCCGGCACGGCGTAACGCACCACCAGACCCCGCAGCGCGGGCGCCACCAGCAGGCCGCCCAGCACCGCCCCGAGCACGGCCGCGATCACGGCGCCCCCTCTCGTCCACCGTCGGTCACTGTCCCCGGGCACCGGTACGGTTCCCCGGGAACCGCCCGGCACTCGCCGGCGTCCGACCTCGCGGCGCCACATCCGCATTCCGGCGCCGCACCGACCACATCATCCACGGGGAACCACTGTGACCAACACTCAGAACGCGCTGCGCGCCGCCGTCCCGCTCGCCGCGCTGGCGCTGCTGCTGACCGCCTGCGGGCCGGAGAACGAGGACCCGGCCGCGGGCGCGGCGGGCGCCGCGGGCGCGAGCGCCGCCGCCACC